>DAOTXB010000482.1:0-4172 GCA_034435575.1 Anaerolineae bacterium | reverse complement strand
GCTCTTGAAGGCTAGCTAATTGGCTTAATCCCTTGTTTCATGTGAATTAACTATAATTTGCATCAGCAAGGGATTATCCCGCATTAAATTCTTTGTAAGTGCTTGTTTCTCCGCTTGCCCCAACTTTCGGGTTACCGCTACAATATTTGAAACTGCTTATTACACACTGTGCTGGTGCATGCTTTACTCACCAGTATTGTACGTGAACATAAACCCCTATTTTCTAGGGGGATTGTATTGTGTCATACTCATTATGATAAAGTGTTCGCTGTGCGCTCACTTAACACGCAAAGGGAGAAACACATGCCAGATTTCTATCGTATTTCGGCAGAAGAGACGCTTGAACAGTTGGAGACAACGCGCGATGGTTTGTCTTCGACGGGGGTTGAACAAAGACGGGAAAAATACGGCAAGAATGTATTGCCAAAAGATGAAGGGGTGAATTGGTTTAAGCTCGTTTTTAGTCAATTTGCTGAATTGATGGTTATTATTCTGATCATTGCCGCGGCGATCTCGTTTTTTCTGGGGGATACTAAAGACGTTATCGTCATTATGGTAATTGTCGTACTTAATGCGGCGCTTGGCATATATCAAGAATTTAAGGCAGAACAATCACTCGCGGCGCTAAGTGCCATGCAAGTGCCCCTTGTGCGCGTTCGTCGTGATGGGGAAATTCATCAGGTCGATGCAGAAGACCTTGTTCCCGGGGATATTGTGGTGCTGGAAGAAGGAGACCGCATTCCGGCAGATGGCCGTCTTATTGAAAGTATCAACCTTCAGGTAGAAGAAGCGGCTCTCACAGGAGAATCGCAACCTGTTGAAAAAACCATTAAACCACTTGAGGGCACAGGTGATGTTGCAGTCGCAGATCGTAATAATCTGGTGTTTATGGGGACATCCGTAAACTATGGACGTGGTACGTTTGTCGTCACAAATATCGGATTAGAAACACAGTTAGGCAATATTGCGGCGTTACTGATGCAGGTGGAAGTCGGGTCTACACCACTGCAACGCCGTATGAATCAACTGGGGCGTACACTGGCGATTGGCGCAGGTATTGTTGTCACTATTGTGTTTGTCGCCGGGCTTTTACGCGGTATTCCCGCAAATGAAATGTTGCTTGTTGCCATTAGCTTAGCGGTGGCGGCTGTGCCAGAAGGCTTGCCCGCGCTCATAACAATCAGCCTGTCATTAGGTGCAGGACGTATGGTGCGACGCAATGCACTGATTCGTCGTTTACCTGCCGTAGAAACACTCGGTTCAGTGACCATTATTTGTTCGGATAAAACCGGAACGCTGACCAAGAATGAGATGACAGCTACCTCTATCGCCTTACCCGGGCATGATGATGTGCGTGTGACGGGTATTGGCTATACACCGAAGGGCGAATTCTTCGAGGAAAATGGTAACCCCCTTGATCCTAAAACGGATGATACAGTTGGACGTTTTCTGAAGGCTATGGCACTTTCGACAAACGCGAGTCTGGAGCATAGTGACGATTCCGGTGCACCGTTTAATGTGATTGGTGATACAACCGAAGGGGCGATGATCGTCGCCGCACAAAAAGTTGGCTGGACACGCCAACAACTTGAAAAAGATTTGCCACGCATCGCAGAGTTGCCTTTTAGCAGTGAACGTAAGGCGATGACCACCGTTCATGAAATGCTCGGTCAAGAAGCGAAAACCCTATTTGAAGAAGAAAAGTACATTTCAATCACCAAAGGCGCGCCAGATCGGCTTATTGAGTGGGCGAGTTATGAGCACGTTCCTGATGGTACACGTGAATTGAACGAAGAACGTCGTCAACTGTGGCGTTCGCAGGTTGATGAGATGGCTAGCGAAGGCTTGCGTGTGCTGGGTGTGGCATATCGTCACCTTGATGCTGTGCCGGAAGAACTCACACCGGATATTGAGCAAGGATTAAATTTGCTGGGGCTTGTGGGGATTGTAGACCCTGCTCGTCCAGAAGCGAAAGATGCGGTTCGTCTGGCTAAACAGGCGGGTATTCGCAGTATGATGATTACCGGAGACCATGCTTTAACTGCGGAAGCCATTGCACGTAATCTCGGAATTATTGACGAGAATCAACACGCAGTTACCGGTAATGAACTTGATCAGATGGACGATGAGCAACTTAAGTTAAAGCTCAAAGAAACCTCTGCCTTTGCGCGGGTATCGCCGGAACATAAGCTACGGATTGTAAAGGTCTTGCAGGAGCAAAACGAAGTTACGGCGATGACTGGGGATGGCGTGAACGATGCGCCTGCGCTCAAGCAAGCAGATATTGGTGTTGCGATGGGTATCACAGGCACCGACGTGAGTAAGGGTGCGGCGGAAATGGTACTGACTGACGATAATTTTGCGTCAATCGTCTCTGCGGTAGAAGAAGGGCGCACAATTTACGACAATATCCGTAAATTCATCAAGTATCTGCTCAGTTCTAACGTGGGCGAAATTCTGGTGATGTTCACCGCGTTGATGATTGGTTTAAAGATCCCCCTGTTAGCGATCCAAATTTTGTGGATCAACCTTGTTACAGATGGCTTACCGGCGATTGCGCTCGGTTTTAGTGATCCTGAACCAGATGTGATGGAACGCAAACCGCGACCCGTAAATGAAAGTATATTTGCGGGCGGTACTGGTGGACATATTGTCCGTATAGGTATTCTAATTGCGGTTTTGACGCTGGCAGGGTTTATCTATGGCTTTGTTAGCAATGGCATGGATCCGTTTAGTAGTTCACTGGGTATCGAAGACTTCACACGTGAAGAAGTGGTAGCACTTGTCGACGAAGAATTCGCGCCGGAAAATTGGGATGAGCTCACGACAGAGCAACGGATGGAAATCCTTGAACCAGAGGATGGTGGGTCGTTGTTGGAAGAAGGCGAGGGTGAATCAACTATTCTGAGCGAAGCGGAGAAAATATCACGCACGATTGCGTTTACCGTACTCGCATTTACGCAGATGTTTGAAGTAATGGGTATTCACGCCGGTGATCGCGTTTCATTCTTCAAAGGCTGGTTCAAGTCAAATCGCTTGTTGCTATGGGCAGTATTGTCAACTTTCGCGTTACAACTTGCCGTAATTTATGTGCCGTTCTTCCAAGCAACATTCGAAACTGCACCATTATCGATTACCGACCTAATTATTTCGTTTGTGTTAGGTGCAATGGTGCTATTTGCAGTCGAAATTGAGAAGATGTATCTCACCCGGTTTGGTAAGGAAAAATCTGAAAACCCAGCAATAGCAAATGCCTAAGGGGCAGTGGAAATATCGATTTATAGGGACTGCATGAATAAATGCAGTCCCTATTCTTTTGGCAGATTAGTCGTTATTTGTTGTCAATTATTTGTCCGCGCATTCCAGAAGGAATTGTGATCTTCATACGATTTAGTAGGGTGGGGGCAATGTCCATCAATTGATACGGGGCATTGACTTGTCCCATACCCGACGCATGTGGTTCATTAAGGATAAACATACCTTCTGCGGCGTGGTTCGCATCATCCGGTCCGGTATCGTTTTCGTACGTATAATGCTGACCGTGCCCTAAACTGCCTACCGAGCGCCAATGTAAATCTCCAAAATAGACCATAAGATCTGGCGCGATATTGTTCACCTGTGCATAAATATCTTCAGGTTTCATCACCGTGGTGCTTAATTGTGGATGGTCGGGCACGGTGATTGCCTTGAGCGCCTCAGACAGTGTGTCACGGGTCGCTTCATACGCATCCTGTGGTATTGTGCCCGCTGGTTCACGATCAGCAACATTCAAGAAGATACGTCCGTAGTAGCCACCCATGCCCCATGCTTTTGTATTTTCCCAATCAACATTTTGTGGATCAAATCGGTTGATTTCTCCCGTTTTTGGCGGTATCTTAAAGGTTAACCAGCCATTGCGCCACAGCCATTCGTTAATGCAGATTCCGCCATCCATCCGTTTTACGCCATGATCGCTCACAATTAGTATAGTTGTGTCGTCACCCGCCAATGTGACAAGTCGGCTAATCTGTGAATCGACTAGTTTATAGTAATTGCGGATGGTGTCCTTAAATGGAGAGTCTGGTTCATAAAAACGGTGTTGTGGATCATGATAACGCCAAAATCCGTGATGCACACGATCTACACCAATGTTCACGTGCATAAAGAAATCCCACGCTTTATGTTGAACCGCA
>DAOTXB010000481.1:0-2774 GCA_034435575.1 Anaerolineae bacterium | reverse complement strand
CCGAACAATTGCACCGCAAAGGGACTTTCAGCGACGCGCCAATCGAACATTTGGAAGGTGCGCGCCCGTGAGCTTTTGAACTGTAGCGCATGACTGCTGATTAACTCGGTACACACCAGCCCGCAATCGCCGATTTCACGGCAGAGCGTTCTGAAAGCGTGGTTCGTCTGTCCCGCCATTGGCGCGAGGCTTAAGGGCGTGTTGATGTGTAGATCACCAATTTTGAGGGGATTAAGTTGTGTAATAGGCACGACGACGGTCATAACTGCGTGATTCTCCGAAAAAATTGATGCCTTCATTTAACCACATGCCCTAGAAGCCTGTACAGACACGCTTTATAGCGATGCAAACTTCTTGACTCATAATTGATGGTCTTGTACGCTAATCAATAGAACAAATGGTTCATTTTGAGTTTTTGAGCATGACACAGAAAGGACGCGATATGACGTTATCAGCAGAACAGCGTGTGGCACTACTCAACGTATTGCAATCCCGTTTTGAGCAAAACATGACCCGCCATACCGGTCTTGAATGGGCGGACATACAGGCAAAGCTGGACGCAAATCCCAAAAAGCTATGGTCGCTCAACGAAATGGAACGCACGGGCGGTGAACCAGACATTGTTGGTCATGATGAGACAACAGACACCTATATTTTTTATGATTGTTCCGCCGAAAGTCCTAAGGGGCGCAGAAGCGTTTGTTATGATCGTGAAGCCCTTGAAGCGCGGAAAAGAAATAAGCCTGAAAATAATGCGATGGATATGGCAACCGCTATGGATATTGCGCTCTTAACCGAAGCACAATATCGAGACTTACAGCAACTTGGCACATTCGATACAAAAACCTCAAGCTGGATAAAAACGCCCGCTAATATTCGAGCGCTCGGTGGTGCCCTTTTTTGTGATCGCCGTTATGACACCGTCTTCGTGTATCATAATGGTGCAGAATCATATTATGCGGCAAGAGGATTTCGTGGTTCGCTCAGGGTCTAAAGTCCGATTCCTAAGAGTCTTGGACTACTTTTTTGTCGGTTTGGGTTTGAGCGTTTGGGCATAGGCGTAGCTCATCTCAAGATAGGGTGCGAGCGCATCAGTATCCGCAAGGAGCGCGTCCGGCACATGCACGTATTCTTTCATGACAGCGCCATATTGCACACACAAACCGGTATTGTACTTTTCCATGAACGCTTCACGCTCTGCTTTACCGAGTCGGATTCCGAGTGTGCCTTCTTTGGTGAGCAGGGTAAACATATTGCCATTGAGCGAGGTGTATTGCATCTTCTTCCCGCCTTTGAGTTCAAGCGCAGGATGGGTGTCAATCAGCTTTTGGAAAAGCGCGAGTTTATCCGCCGGAATGTGTTCTGCTTTATCTGCCATACGTAGACCTTTCATGCTGAATTTAAGAATATTTGTTCTAAATATAGTAGCACATAGGAGATATAAAAGACAATGAACCGTTTACAATTTGCCGTGTTATCGAGTGTTCTCATTCTGATGTTGGTCGCCTGTGGGGGCAATGACGATGGTGGCGCACAAACGACTGACGAAGATACCGATAACCAATCCAATTCAGGCGCTGTGAACGTCGTATGGGAAATCACTGGATCAAACGACGATTTTGCTGATGACATCAACATTCGCCTTGGTCAGTTGGGTTACATGGACGATACCCTCATGGTTGATTCCGTCAAAATGGGTGATCTCGCCGGATACTTCCTGCGCTATGACCCCGCAACCGGCGAGGCGCTGGAACCGCTTGATCTTGCCGTGGCTTACGATGGTTTTGATGATGGGCTATTGTTTGATGATGTGGTCATGGATAGTGACGGGAGTTATTGGGGGTTGGTGCCCTCCCGTAGTGTATCCCCGATTGTTCATTTTGACGCAGATGGGAATGTCCTCGCGGAATTTGGCGAACACGCACCATTAGGGTCAGATGGCGAGGCAGGGCAAATTCGTGGGGCGCGAGACATCTTCATTGGCGCGGACGATAACCTCTATGTGCATGAATCACAACTTGTCGATTCACCGCATATCTCGGTGTGGAGCCGTGAAGGGGACTTCATTCGAGAATTTAGCACCAATCTTGACGACGGTTTGCAGGGATGGTTACGCGTGAGCGGTGGCGGGGACATCGTCATCACATCGGCGAACCGCGCTATTACGGATACCGGCTTTGATGTGCTGGATTTAGAAGGTAACGTTACCCGCGAGAATGTGGGGATAGATTTGCCCATCCAAAGCACACGCACCACGTCGCCGAACCCGATATTGGGCATAAATGTCGATGCGGACGGTAACGCGGTCTTTGTGACGCGCTTACAACTGTATCGCCTAAATAGTGATGGTGAGATTACGCATGTGTATGAGGCACCGCTGACGCGCAACGACGCCGACGATTTAAGTAGCGCTAGCGAGATTTTCCGCTGGCAGGACGTGGTGGTGTTGCCGGGCGGAGATGCGGTGGCGCTCTACAGCAATACTGAATCATGGGTGCTGGTGCGTGTCAGTTTCGACTGAGGGGCATTAGCGCAATCTGTTGCGCAATCTGTCTCAAATCGCACATCAATTTAATCGTCTGACCATGCTATAATCGGGATGTTATGTCCGCTATGACCCACTGAGAGAGCATGTCTGTATTAACCGGAACCGGATTATCTAAATACTATGGTCCAGATGAAATTTTCAGCGATGTGACCATCGAAATCCCGCAACGCGCACGGGTGGCGCTTGTCGGTCCCAATGGCGCGGGGAAAACCACCCTGTTACAACT
>DAOTXB010000480.1:0-5196 GCA_034435575.1 Anaerolineae bacterium | reverse complement strand
ATACCGGTGTTGCCACTGGTGCTATCCATGATGATCTTGCCGGGTGTCAGGCGACCATCGGCTTCTGCCTGCTGGATGATGTTATAAGCGGCACGATCTTTCACACTCCCGCCGGGGTTTGCCCATTCTGCTTTGGCGTAAATTTGCACATTTTCCGGCAGATGTGCGGTCACACGACGAAAGCCCAATAAAGGGGTATGACCAATCTGGCGTTCGAGCATTTTAAAGCCGGTTTCCGGCATTTGTTGGTAAAATTCGTTTCGTATAGCAACCATTATTTTCCTCGTCTCGGGTTATGTGTACTAGTTAGCAGTACAGTATGTTGTGATCGTTTCAAAAAAAACCGGACATGCAACAAAAAAGCGCGACGTTATCTCCCGTAAAATTCGGAGAGCGCCTCGCTTCATCAGTTGCATATCCGGCAATATGTCGAATATGGACAGTGTTTTTATCTAGTGATTATGTCCTGAATGAAGTTTGGTTAGCACTCCGACTTCATACAGAGACAACATAGCGCAAAGTGCATTGGAATTAATCCTAGTGCTGGTTGCTAAATTGTGATTATCTGTGCAGTGTAACGAATAATGCAGATCGAGTCAACGCATCTAAGCACTTTTTAGGTATTCGTTCATAGACTACAAATATTCGCGTTGTGTTCAGCTTATTTGATGCGTTTGGTCAGCTGTATCTTACGCAAAAATGAAGAAAGTCATGAAAATTTCACCCACTGCATCGGCTATGTCGTAATAAACCGTGGCTAATGCACGTCGAATAGACGAGCTATAGATCACCTTATTGGATTATTTGAGCCAAGACAATGGATGACCGCGTTAGATCATCCCTTATCAAACAAATTGAGGCATATAATGACGAATGAAGCAAAAACAACTTACACCACCCCCGTTATAGAAACACTCAACAATCATGTGAGTATCCGGCGTTATACCGATGAGCCAATTCCTGATGAGATGTTGCGGACGATTTTGAACGCGGCGCGTCGCTCCCCGACGAGTAGTAACATGCAAGCCTATTCGTTTGTGGTGGTACGTAACCCGGAAACTAAAAAGCAACTCGCCGTTCTCGCGGGTAATCAGCGCCATATCGAAACCTGTGATGTCTTCGTCGCTATTTGTGCGGATACCCATCGACTGGCTAAAGCGGCAGAATTGCACGGCAAAACGCTCGCGCGTAATCTGGAAAATTTGCTGGTTGCGTCGGTAGATGCCGCACTCGCCGGACAATCCCTCGCCACAGCCGCCGAATCATTTGGTCTGGGGCATGTGATGATTGGTGGGATGCGGAATCATCCACAGGAAGCCGCTGAATTGCTCGGCTTTCCGCAGGGAGTCTATATTGTGTATGGTATGTGCCTCGGGTGGATTGATGAAGATAATCGCCCGCCGCAAAAACCACGTCTGCAAGAAGACCTCATCATTCACTATGAACAATATGACGCAACCGACCCCACCGAAAAGCTAGAAGCGCACGACGCGGAACTCGCCACCCATTATGAATCACTTGGACGAAATTTGAGCAAAGCCGCTTGGACGGGTGTGATGGCGGACAAATTTAGCACACCCAAGCGTCCTGAACTTAAGGAAACACTTGATAATATGGGCTTTAGGGTGAAATAGTATACTGATAATTTGTGGGCGGATACATGAATGCCGCCCCTACATCCTTATTTAACACATCACCCTCATGTTGCACTCAAACGCTCATCTATGATATTTTCATTCAATTCTAGTAGCGGTATCTTTTTTTCTCTTATCTTAAGCATGCCAATATTAATTAGCGCATACATAAGTTTATGCCAGGTATTGATTACATTATTTGAGTCATAACCGATAGTCGGCTCGATAGTTTGTAGCCATTCGTTGATGTATGCTATATGTTCGTCATGTTCTCCATTCTGTATTCTCCAGTTCAAGTGATTAATATAGCCATATTCTTCAATCAGCAACGGATCTGTAACAGTCCATCTGATTACTTCATCGGTCTTGGAATGTGTTAGTGCGCAGGTGCCGTATCGAATATCATAGTGCCAGTAATCGCGCCAAACCCCTGTTTGAATATTTCGTCGCTTTTCCGGCAAATGTCCAACAGAGGCAATGACCACACTCAATCGATTGGCAACATCGGGCAAGGTATAGGGATCATTGACGGTATTGGCAATAAGATCAGGACAAAGATCAACAATGGCTTGCATAGCGATGTCCTGCTTTTGTCGATAGTGCTTTAACGTGTTCACTAGTGCGAGAATGACACTCTTAGGGAGTTGCAAATCAAAATTATGGTTTCTGGTCATTTCGCTAGAGAACTTACATTTCGGATAACTCTTTACAACCAGAACATCCAAGTCGATTAACCTATAGATCGCTTTTTGTACAACTTTGATGTCGGCATCTTGTGTTGATAACCACTCACTACATGAGCGTACATGCGGGTCAGTCTGCTCATTCTGTAATCGCCATTTCAAATGGTTCAAAAACCAATGCACGTCAAACGCTCTCTGATCTGTAGCATCCCATTCAATCGGCTCTTTAGTGCGTATGTGAGTTAAACGACAACCATTACCATGTGCAAAACATTCCCAGTCACCTTTCCAGATAGGCACTAGATCTTCTCTGATAAGCTCAGTATGTTCACGCTTTTCACGAATTGCTTGATGTCTTCGCTTATATAGATCGATATAGGGTGCGAGATCAATGTTCACGCTTTCATAGAGCTTTCTCGGATTATGATCGATCATCGCTAAGACAACGAGTTGTTGGCGGAGGAGATAATATTCGATAAGATTGCAGACGGTCTCCAGAAATGCAAATGTAAATCCCGGCGGAATAAGCTTATCTTGACTTATCTGATGCAAAACAAAACTCCTCATTATTAATGGGAAGGGACATAAATTTTCATGAAACACATCCCTCAAAAGTGAATGAATTGGTTCGCCGGATATGCGGTCAATTCCCCTCACATACGCTATCCCACAAAGACTGAATCTGTGAAATACAGTTAAGCAACGATGATGTCCAAAATTCCTAAAGGTTAGAACTGCCTGATACACTCTATACTGTATGTACAAAACATTTGCAGATAGGTTAGTTACGAGGTTATTTAAGATGTCGACTCCATTCGTTATTGAAAACCACCTTAACGAAGGTTATGTTCATGCAACGCTGACGGAGCATTGGAATACACAAACAGATACGGCTCCGTTTGGCGAAGCTATGGTTGAAGTTTTTGACTCGGCGGATGCCCCCATATGGTTTATTGTTGATTTTACCGCATCAAAATGGTCTTTGACTGATGCCATATTCGGAGCAAACTTCGCCACACGTAATGGGATCCAATTCCTCCGGCACAACAATATGCGGTCATTTATCGCTGTCGGAGGAAGTATGCTGGTCAATGCCGCCGCAAAAGGTCTGAGTAGTCCAATATTTGGCGAAGTCCCTGTTAAAATCGTAAAGACGATGGATGAGGCATTGGATTACATCACAAGTCACTCATAACTGTCGCTATACAGTCAAACTTAATGACATTACCCAGCACATGCGCCATCAGGCACTGGGGCTTCGGGTTGGGCGAGCACGGGCGTGATTCCGTTGGGATAGCCGATGTCGAACAGCATACCTTCGGACATCTCGCCCATCATTTTCTTCGGCGCGAGGTTGACTACAAATAATGCCTGCTGTCCTTCGATCTCCTGTGGATTTTCGCGTTCTTGCTTCATCCCAACCAGAATCGTGCGTTGATGATCGCCAAAATTCACGATCAAGCGCACCAACTTATCGGACTTTTCCACATCTTCGACACGTTCGATAGTACCTACCCGAATATCGAGTTTCTCTACATCAGCGAACGTGATTTCTAGCTTAATGGGTTGTGGTTTAAAGTTCATTATACAAATCTCTCTGTAGAAATTTAGGATACTTGATTTAGCATTTCTGTTGGCGGGAGCACACATCGGTGCTCCCCTACTGATTTGTGCTAGGAGAGGGCATCGTCACGCCGTGCCTTAACGCGCACCGCCACTACCCGCGCTGTGACCGTTTCTACACCGTTGACCGTCAGCGAACAGGCGACGATGGCTTTTTTATCGGTGATTTCGTCAATAGTCGCCGTGACGGTGAGTGCTTCTCCCATCGGGGTCGGTTTGTGATAAGTGACGTTGAGGTTGCCGGTCACACAGGTAATCAATGAGTCTGTGCTCCATGTGCGTCCGAAACGATCATGCATGGCGGCGATTGCTGTGCCCATCGCATGACAATCGATAATGCTGGCGATTAAGCCACCATAAACCACACCGGGGAATGCTGTGTGATGCGCTTCCGGTGTAAAGGTTGCGGTACCGGTTGTGCCATCCCAGAATGTCTGAATATGATGACCATGTGCGTTATTGCGCCCGCATCCATAACAAATTGTGGCTTCTTCTGGATAAAAGTTCTGGATTGGTTGTGAATCGTGTGTCATTATAACTCCATATAAAGTGCGCAGTTTACATCTCTCAACTATATCAGAATTGATCAAATTTTGATGTAATAGTCACTTACCGATTTGTACAAAAATACACAAAAATTTGGAACGTAAAATTGCCCGATAAGTTATCCCAAATTGCGGGTGATTCCAGCATTCTCCTGAAAAAATATCCCAAAATTCGGCGAATCCCTTAACATTAAGATGAATCTTAGTAAGTCCATTAAATTGAGAAAATTTGGTAAAAATATCCCAAATATCCCAAATTGTTGGGAAAAATATCCCATACCTTGGGATAAAACGCTTGTGATTCCTTTATACAATCTTTAAGAAAATGAGGCGTAGTTATCCCAACCTTAAAATTTCTGGATTCATTCCAAATCGTGTTGAGTCAAAATCCGGTCTGCGCTATACTGTATGAACCTACAGGCAAAACACACCCAACACATTCAGGTGAGCACGACCACCAGCGGGAAACCACCATCCCCAATTTTGGTGACGCTGGTTGTGAAGATAGAGCACTAAACCAAACACCTGACAGAAATTTTTAGAATTTAATCGGAAACGGGGGCTAAAACACCCGGTAGGCTTTCGTATTGCCTGCTACTGGTTGTTAAATGCCCGTTTGCACCACATTGGATAAGGAAAACGTGAACGCTCAGGACGCTTGGAACGCCGCTTACGGACAACTGGAATTACAATTAGATCGTGCGAATTTTG
>DAOTXB010000479.1:0-2500 GCA_034435575.1 Anaerolineae bacterium | reverse complement strand
TAAACGCGCAACACGCCTGTATCGATGTCGCTTGTCACCAAAAATTTGCCGTTGGGGGAGCAAGACATATTGCCGATAAAATAATGGGTGTGCGTACTTTTTCGTACACGCCCACTGGAATCGGTCAGGATAATCTGCTTACCATCAGAAACGAAAATTGCACCGCCACCGCGTGAAATTACCATATCTAACCGCAATCCATCTTCAATGGATAAGCCTAGATCAAACGCTCCCACACGAATATGTTGTTGATAAATATGGAGCTTGCCAGATTCGTCAATTGCGGCGCTCAACCCTAAAAAGCGATCCAGCCCAAGCGTAAGAAAACGCTCGGCATCCTCTACCGTGAGCTTGGTTTCTGTGCCATCACTTTCAAGCGAAAGCTCGGTGCCGCCTGCATAATAGAGGCGCATTCTGCCGTCATCGGTTGTATAAATATCAAGCGTTGGGGTGCGAATCAGTGGTAAAGTTGCACCATTAGGCGCGGTTAATGAGGCAAGAAACACATGCCATTTTTCATCCTGACGATTTTCCACGGTGGGCACTTCAAATGATACCTCACCAAGCGGTGTGCCAGTAGAAAGATCATAATAAGCAACACGATCACGGCGTGACCATGCCGCTAAAATGAGAGTATCGCCATCAAGTATTTCTAGTGCCTGTATTGCCTGATTTGTTAGATGTAATCGCCAGCTCATGGCTCAAATTTGGGATATTTGGGATAAATTTGGGATAACTGTATCCCAAGCATACACTGTTTACGGAGTGCAGGCAACCATCATAAACAGACCTTAAACATCATCTTCCCAGAACCATGCATCATCATAAAGATCACGGTTATCATCGGGCTTATCGTTTGGGTCGAAGTTGGGTTCGTCCTCTATTTCTCCCCACCAATCAAAGCCATCGGGGAGATTATCAGTGCCGATGATAGGGGGCGGTATGTTGAGTGTAGGTGGGGTATAGTGACGCGTTTCTTCAGGGAAATAGGGTAATACGGAGATTGTTTCTGGCTGATAGTAGCTTGGTGGTGCGCTAGCGGTTACAGGCGTTTCCCTGAAGCGTTTGAGATGGGAACGGACGACGCTCAGAATTGCTCCTAGACCAAGAAATAGCACCATTGCGGTGAATATCCATCCAAAGACGGGAATTGCACTAAAGAGGGTTAACACAAGTAGACCAGATGCCAGCGCGATGAACAAACTGCGTAGTGTTTTGTCATCTCTACCGATGATCTTCAAGATGGTGCGCCCTATTGCTAATCCAACCACAACACGGGAGAGATAAAGGGCGACGAAGTAGAATAATCCGGCACTGCCAATATTGACCACACCCAGCACGCCCCCACTCAATAGGGCAATCTCATCCTGTGGTAAAAAGCCTACGATGAACACGATGAGAAAGCTGAGTAGGGCGACGATTAAAACGATGGGGAAGGAGATGATAAAACTCAACATGCCTGCGCCAAAGGTCGAAATCGGGTGAAATTGCATCACGGTCAATGGCGCTTGCATCTGGCGTGGGACGAACAGCAAACCAATTACGCCGATTAATCCCAGCGTCACGAATTCGTTAAATACCCGCCTCAAGTAGATGCTTAAACCGGCTGTGGTTGGCTCGCCCGTAGGAAAATTTTCGCTGGTATCATTATGGATTTCAACACCATTAATTGTGCCATCTACAATGCCTTTTGTCGGACCAGTATATTCTAACCGTCCTGCAATGATGCTATTTTCCATCACCCTCAAACCGGGGTCGGTAAGCGTTACCTCCACGTCAAATGGGATTAGCAGTCGCTCGATCTGTGTGGCGACACCATTTGATTCTGCGTTACCTACCGTTGCTAGAACATCACCGTCCACATGACCACCGATTTCCAGCGCTGATCCCCAAAAACTGATTTCGCGCTCAATATTACCGTCAATAATCAGTTGATAGCCTACGCTGATGACACTGCCCGGTACGGTGACCCCTTCGTCGATGGTGTTGCTCAAACTGATCGCGAGCAAGTTGCCTCCGTCGGAAAAGTTCGCGGGTTCATTTAGGTTGAGATCTAAACCCAGAAAGTGCAAATCGCGGTGCATAATCCCATTTACTTCAAGCGTTAATCCCGCAAGGTAAATACCACCATCGACCTCACCGTTAATCTCGGCGATTCTGGCGATACCAATGATATTGCCCCGCACAATGCCGTCAACGCGCAACACGCCACAGAGGGTAAAAATATCCCCTTCTACGACCTCATCTGCGTCAATAATGCACGATTCCTGATCAAAAATCTCTCGTGCAGAGACTCCACCCATTACGGTGAATAGGCATAAAACAAAGGCGATGATTAAAATACGCTTTTTTGAACGCATACACTCACAACTCTAAAGGTGGTACAACGAAAGCATTATAACATGCCTAGCAGGAACTAAAACTAGTAGTGCTAGAATTTCATAACCGACTAGCGTTGTCAGGAGATGGTTAAAGATGGTAAACTTATGAACATTAGTCG
>DAOTXB010000478.1:0-2550 GCA_034435575.1 Anaerolineae bacterium | reverse complement strand
CGGTTTCGGTGGTATCCCCGCCGTCCCACAGGAAGCCTATGAACAACTGGGCGACGATTTCGGCAATAACCCTGTCGGCACCGGTCCGTTCGTCTTTGAAGAATGGCGACGTGATGACACCCTGACCCTGACCGCCAACTCCGAATATTGGAACGAAGGTCAACCCGCAGTCGATGGTATCGAATTCATCAACGTGCCGGATTCCAATACCGCGCTCCTGCTCTACCGTGAAGGCGACCTCGACTTCCTGTTTGGTTTCCCAACCGGTCAACGTGGCGCAGTCCTCGAAGAATTTGCCGACCAAGCACAGGAACGCCCCGGCTTGAACGTACGTTACTTCGGTTTCGATATGTCACAGGGCTTCTTTGCGGAAAACCCGCTGGTTCGTCAGGCATTTAACTATGCTTTCAACCGCGAACTGGTCTGGGATCAATTGATGGAAGGCGCACGTTTCCCGGCTGATCTGGGTGTTCTGCCACCGTCAATGCCTGCTTCTACGCCGGACACCATTTACACCTATGATATGGAACGCGCGGCAGAACTCCTCGCGGAAGCCGGTTTCCCTGAAGGTGAAGGTATGCCGACGATTGAACTCTACATCTTCGCTTCCGGGCGTGATGAGCTGAGTTTCCCGGTATTACAACAAGACCTTGCCACCCTCGGTGTTGATTTAGAAATCGTCATCGAAGACAATTCCACATACTGGGATCATATCGGTCAGGATGATGTCATCTTCTTCCTGAGTGGTTGGAGCGCTGGTCTGGTTGATCCGTCCGACGTGATGGACTTCCTGCTCTATGAAGGGCGTGACGATACCTACTATGACAACCCGGAAGTCAATGCGCTGTTAGAACAGGCGCGTGCAGAATTTGATGATTCGGCTCGTGAAGCAATCTATCAAGAAGCACATAACCTTATCATGGCAGATGCACCGTGGATTGTCTCCGCGTACAGCAAGGTCACCTGGTTACAACAACCATGGATTGAAGGCTTTGCCCCCGGTGGTGGTGGTACACACACCGCTGATCTCGCCGCCGTGACAAGCAGTCGCTAAGATCGTCTGCAAGACACAGCATAACAACAAGAAACATCTGTGGGGCACGCATCGCCGTGCCCCTTTTCACACCAAAACACCATAATATGACGCTGTAGACATAAGACTTACGCACATAACACCGATAGTGCACAATGACATAAGTTGACAACCCATTTGCGCGTAAGTTTTCAGTTACCAGAAAATTGACAACTCAGCATAAAAACTGTCACGATTTAATCCATGCTGGTCACTGATTATTGTTAACGACAAAACTACGAAGTGTTTTAAAGGAACAAGAGGGACATCGTGACGAAATATCTCACTCGACGCTTAATTCAGGTTATCCCCACGCTTTTCGGTGTATTCACCATATTATTCGCGCTTTCTTTTGTCATGCCCGGTGACCCGATTCGGGCGGTTCTCGGTGAGGAATACAACCGCGTTGATCAGGAAACTATCGACGGTATCCGCGAGGATTTGGGCTTAGATGACCCCTTTCACGTCAAATATCTGGAATTTTTGGGCGATCTTCTACGCTTTGACCTCGGGGAGTCATATATCCAGAACGAAGATGTGATCGATGTCATTGGCTATCGTTTACCGCGTACCTTTCAGTTGATGATTGGAGGGTTATTGGTCGGCGCGACGCTCGGCATTGTCGCAGGGGTGGTGTCTGCGGAGCGACAATATACGTGGATTGACCATTCATTGATGTTATTGGCACTCATCGGTGTGTCTATGCCGGTGTTCTGGCAGGGGTTATTGGCGCAATTATTTTTTACACAGGATAAATATGGGATCGCCTTATTCCCTGTTGCGGGCTATGGAGGCGGCGACCTGACGTATATGATCTTGCCGTCGCTGGTGTTGGGGACTAGTCTTTCCGCGACGATTGCCCGTGTCACACGTACCGCTATGCTCGAAGTGCGTAATGAAGATTATGTCCGTACCGCACGGGCAAAAGGGTTGGGCGCACGTATCATCCTCTATCGGCATCAATTTCGTAACGCCTTGATCCCGATTGTGACCGTCATCGCGCTGGATATTAGCGCACTCTTCACCGGCAGTATCGTCACGGAGACGATCTTTAGCTGGCCCGGCTTAGGGCGTGCGGTGGTCGTCGCCATCGAACGGCGTGATACGCCTGTAATTCTGGGTATTCTGATCTTCGGTTCGCTGGTGTTCATCGTTGTTAATCTCTTGACCGACCTGTTGTATGCGTTGATTAACCCGCGCATCCGGTATGAATAAGGAGGGGGCTTATGGCACAGACACAGGCAAATGAAACCGTCGTCACACTGGCAGATGAAGAGCAAATTCAAGCACAATCGAACCGATCACGCTTCTGGGCATCGTTCCGGCGCAACCGTGTGGCAATTCTAGGGCTTATTATCATCACCCTCATGGGGTTTGGTGCTTTATTCGCACCCATTATCGCACCCTATGATCCCATTGAACCACATTACAGTGATGTACAATCCCCGCCTAGCACTACCTATTTACTCGGCACAGAC
>DAOTXB010000477.1:0-2965 GCA_034435575.1 Anaerolineae bacterium | reverse complement strand
AGATTGGTCAAAGGTTAATCCTTGGTATAAATTTTCATCGTTTGTTACAAAATACGCAATTATCACGTATAGTATTATATGTAGAACTTGCGTACACCATTTGAGCTAAGAATATATGACGTAATTTCTCATAATTTGACAATAATCCTAAACAGAAAGGGAAGGCATGAAGAAACGCATCTTATTGCTTCTTATTGTTATGTTAGCCATGCTATCGTTCGGTGGTATCGCCAATGCGACACCCATTGACGACCTGACTTCATTGGCAGATCACTACCCTGAGGATACAGCTTTTTTCGCGGTGATCCGTACTGATGCTGGCTATGTAGAAACCCTAGATGGCGTGCTCAGTTCGGTCATTAATGCACTGCCGGAAGATCTCGCAGGAGATTTGACGGGCTTTAGTGTTGCGGATCTGCTCGACCTTGTCGCATTTACCATCGCCGGAACACCCTATCAGGGTGGGGTCGACGAATGGATCGGTGCAAGTGCGTCAATCGGCGTTTTTGATGTTGAAGGCATCATGGACGGCGTGATGATGGACTCCTTGAACGACATCGCAGATGTGCCGTTTGTCGTCGCGCTAGAAGTAACCGATGGCGCACCGTTGATCGAAGCGTTATCCGCGAACATTGCACCGGAGCAAATCACCGAAACCGATGATTACACTATGTTGGAAGATGACGGTTTCGCCGTACTTATCAGCGATGAACTGTTCCTATTCGGTCCGACAGACACGGTGATGGCGAACTTTGATGGCGCAGAAAATCCACTCCGCATATCGGATAACTTCACCGCCGCAGTTAATGCGCTACCCGCTGATAATTACAATATCTTCGCCTATGTGGATGCACAGAATATCCTGACACCGTTAGTGCCTCTCATTGAGGAAATGGCGGCTGAATCCGGGACATCAGTGGATAGTGTGATGGGTGGTCTGGACGCAGAAGATGCTGGCGCGCTGGCACTCGGATTTACCGTGCTGGATGGACGTACACTGTCCATAGACTTCGTGACAGTGCAAGACCTTGATATGATGATGGAACAACCCGGTTATGTGGAACAAAACGCGATTGATCCGACCTTCGCGCAATATGTGCCGTCGAATGCACAGCTTGTCATCCACGATAATGGCTTTGGCACGGACGCGCTGGCTGTCATTGAAATGCTGAATGCGTTTGGTCCGCTGTTTCAAGAACAGCTCGAAGTGATGGCGGAACAAACTAATGAAGAAATTCCGCTTGATCTCAGCGCGATCAATTTCGGCGAAGTTTTGCAACTGCCGTTGACCATTGGCTTTGCTGGTATCACCGGTTTGAACCTTGAAGATGAGGTGTTAACCTGGATGACAGGTGATTATGCCACTCACATCAGCTTGATTCCGGTCGAGTCCGATCTCGGCTTATCATTCGATGTCGGTTTTGTCACGACCGCTACCGATGCAGATGCGGCGGCGAACGTCATCAGCACATTGGCAGAATCAGTCGAGGCTTATGAAGTTTCAAATAGGTTGGAAGACATCGGCGACGGCGAAGCACTTGTTATTCCGGGGCTAATTCGTAGTCTGTTCCCATCAGACCTCGCCGAAGTTGTAGCAGAAACCCCTGAACTCGATATTCTTGTCGGGTCAGATGACAATGTCTTTGTGGTTGGTTCACGTCCTGCGGTAGAAGCCGCGCTGAACCCGACGGACACCCTCGCGGATAATCCGACCTTTATGTACACAGCGGATAAAATTTTGCTGGATGCGCCGGTTTCCGTATGGTATATCAGCGTTCCATCGATAGTGGAAGCATTGCCCGCTTTACAAACATTAGGCGCAGGTGGTGAAGACATGCAAGCCCTCGCCACGCTGATGAGTGTGCTCGAAAGCATGACGATCTCAAGCCGTTTCCACGATGCCGGAACAATCACCCGATTGACGCTCACCATTGAAGATGACGCGTCCATTCCTGAATTTGAGATGGCATCTGAATTGGTCCCGACTCAAGTGATACTTGCGACACCAACTGCGACACCAACTGAAGAACCGTCAACAGAAACTAATGAGACTGAAGCTGAAGACACCGAAGCAGTTGATGCAGTAGAAGACGTTGAAGTGACACCAGAAGCCGAAATGACCGAAGAACCCGCCACCGAACCAGAAGCAACCGAAGAATCCGGCGGGTAAATTCACAAGCACAGAATGCAGGGAGTGATCTGCCTCGCGCATGTTGCTCCCTGATGGTTTGATATACAAAAACGATAATCTGAAAAACGAAAGGATTGCGACGTTGAAAAGAACATTCGTTGTACTGACGATTCTCTTACTCGCGCTGACAGCAACCTTCGGCGTGGCGAATGCGACTCCGGTTGATGAATTAACCACCCTCGCAGAATACGCGCCAGAAGGCGCACCAGTATTTGTTACGGTGCGTACAGACGCGGGCTATTTTGAAACACTGGATGGTCTTGTCGGTAGTCTTGCCGATGACCTCGGTTTAAATAACCCTGATTTGCTGATTGAAGCACCCGGTGTTACCGATGTTATCGATCAATTGCTAAACGACCTGCTACCGCTACCATATGGTGGCACTTTTGAAGACGATATTCGCCCCTGGTTGGGAGATAATATCGCCTTTATGGTCACCTCCACCGAAATGGCTGTGGGTGATCCTTCACTTGGTGCAGTCGCGGCGATTGCTGTCAGCGATGAAGATGCCCTCAGAGCATGGCTAGAAGATTACTATGCACAGGCGTCTCCGGGTACGGTTGAAGTGATCGAAGACGATAGCATGCTACTTTATCAATCACAAAGCGACTTTAATGCATCTACACTGCTTGTGGATGGTGTGCTGTTCGTCGGGTTAGCATCTGCATTCGAGGGTCTAGTCATGCCCGGTGATGATGTAGTCACACTCGCACAAACGAGTGAATTTCAGGATGCAGTAAGTGCATTGCCTGAAGATGACTATAATATCCTCGC
>DAOTXB010000476.1:0-2471 GCA_034435575.1 Anaerolineae bacterium | reverse complement strand
GACGCGATTCACGCCATTGCCGAAGAATACGCCGACGATATCAAGGGATTGGTCGCACTCTATATCCTGACGACCCGTGTTGATTCGAAAGCGGCAATCGAAGCACACAATCTGGCACATTCGATGGTGTACGAACGTATGACAGCGATCAAACATCGGCTACAACGCATCCTCAAAGAATACGAACCGATCCAGCCACGCACATGGGAGGAACGCCTTCACTCAGGCGAGATCGAGCCTTTTCTCAAGGTGGTTGAGCACTACGAGGATCGTCCACTGGCTTTATTCGCAATCTACACACTGACCACCGATGCCAAGGTGCGAAAGTTCGCCCGTGACGAAAAAGAGCGCAAGATGATCACCTACTACCGCAAGAAAGTGAAGAAGAAACTCGCGATTGCATACGGTTGTGTCGCTTAGACGGCTACTCTCGATAAGGGTAGCCGTTTTTGTTTCTCCGGCTGGTGAGCGTGTCCGACGATGCGTTCACCGGTGTTTTTTTGCTCAAATCCATCCAGCACAACCACTACACTACCCACTATCGATGATCTCCAACTGCACGGTCATGGGCGTGCCTGCATCACCTGTACCATCTGCGCCGGAATACGGCGTAGCGATAACCTCATATGTGCCGAGCGCGATGTTCCACGGCAGAATATCCGCGCCATTTTCCCCCGCAATCGTATAAGGCGCATCGCTATCTGTCGCGATTACTTCTCCATCCACCGAAAAGATCACACTCCCCACCGTTGCCGGATCGGTGTCCGCACGAATCGAGATCCCATTATTGGCGATGTCGACTGTATCCGTGCTGTTCAATGTGCGGATGTCTGTGTCCGTGTCCGAATTAACGAGAGTTAAGGAGATGATGGATTGTGAGGGTGTTGCAACATTAACTACTGCAGGATTAATTTCACCTGTCGCATATGCAACTTGATTCCCAGAAAAATTCCACTGCGATCCTTGAACACTTTCAGGCAAGTCAAACGTACTTATCATACTACCATTATCTACATTCCAACTTCTAATTGTACCATTACCACTAATACTTCTGATAATAGTATTATCTTGAGAGAATGTGATAGCACGAATCTGGCTTAAGTAACTAGTCTCATAGTCAATCTCTGAGCCTTGCAAGGTCTGAAGGATCATATTGGTATTAGGATTTATAATTCTTATTGATCCATTTAGACTACCAACAGCGATTAAACCATCATTACTCCACGCTAGTGCCCCCATATCGAATCCACTACCGGGAGGTTCAGTCTCTTGCCAGTATGATATTTCTTGCAAAGAATTACTATCTAGAAGAAGAATAGAAGGCCCAGCAAGTGCAATCTGACTGTTTGTATGATTAAAACTTGCGGAAACATATGAACCTATTACCAACTCTTGAATTCCAATATGATTAATTGTATCCCACACTGTAATTGTTGAACTTTCTCTGGCACTCAGAATGAATAAATTTTGATCCTCTGGATACCATAACAATTGTGCTACAATTCCATTTAGATTTTGAATAGACTGAAGTAATGCTCCCGATGAAACATCCCATATATTAACGGTCTGGTCAAAACCACCGCTAGCTAGTTTACTTCCATCCGAACTCCATGCTAAAGCTTCAATACGCCGAGTATGCGTTGACAATGTCTGAATAAATTGCCCGCTTGCAATATCTAGTACCCTGATATTTCCATTATTATAACCAATAGCTAGTTTATCTTCTGTAGGATTCCATGCTACAATTGTAGATTGATCGTTTCCCTGCCCAATAGTTTGTATTGGTTTCCCTTGCACTGATACCAATAGCAAAAAGAAAGCAAAATATATACTGATTTTTCTTGATATCATCCTTTACCATCCATTGATATTTGCAAAAAGCTGTTGAAATAAGTCGTTGGTGACAAGATACCGATTGTCACCTGGCAGTGTCTGGTCTGAGTTACCTGAACCATTGTTAGTTCCCAAAAACGACCAATTTTTATTTTGAAAACCCTGTCCTGACCAATAGAGTGGGTTCGAAGTACGATTAACATCATCACAATAACTGCTAGCATTATTTAAAGGAAGATTTTGTAAACGACGGTAAACCCAATTGAGAAACATATCTGCAGCGGTTTCATCAATAGTATTAGCCGGATTTTGTTGAAATTGAGTGTAGTTAGGTATGATTGTTGAACCGCTTACTGAAATATTAGGTCCCGTTCCCCAACCTCTTTCACCTCTGATCCAATAAGATAAAATATCTTGGTTCCTATCCGCTCGAAAAACGTTACCCATTACCCTATGTGCCAGAATGGGTGAAACAACTTCGCCGTCAAAGTTTAGTATACAATCGAAGGGCAGACTGCAAGCATTTATACCTGACCGTAATTTTCCAGCCCAAAACCGTAATCGACGGCATCCTTCCCTCAGCTGTGATGTTATGGTGATGGCGTAAAACCACGTAAAACGAGGAGCGTCATCTTGAA
>DAOTXB010000475.1:0-2463 GCA_034435575.1 Anaerolineae bacterium | reverse complement strand
GAGCAGCGCTTACGCGCCGTCGCCTCTCGCCTTCAACTTAACTTGCATCGCTTACTTGAACTTCCTCTACCACCATAAGTGGCATTGTAGAGGTATAATCGCAGTGTGTCACGCCCTGACAGTTGGTTTGTCGCGAGAAACCACGGGTCTTTTTCGCCAACTTTCCAATGCAAAACCAGATTGGTTGGATAGGGACTGGCTTGTGTCAAGAGCACGCGATCTAACCAGATCAAGTCCCCCGGTTTCAGGGCAAACCGATCTAATCGCTTCCAGACACAATCATGACCTTGCATGATTAATGTGTTACATTTCTGGCGAAGCGCATAATCCCATTGCCACAATTCCAGTTCTTCAATGAGCAACGGATGATTGAACTCACCATCGCCCACCAACGATACTTTAACACCTGTTGGGATCAATGCCTGTACCCGTTTCAACAACCCAATTTGGAACCGCGTCGTGCTATGCCCTCGATTATGTTCAACCCAATCCCACATAATCGGTAGCGTTCGACGTTGATACGCTACCGCGACCATCACTTTACGACAATACGCACTGACTTTTGTGCTGTCGATAACCAAATGAACCGTCCCACTTACACGGGCTGATTGGATTAACCAGCTTGATGATACCAGGTCTCTACATTTACAGCCTTATTGTCCAAGAACCGTTCAAACCGTTTGGCTAAACTCAATTTCTTCGCGCGTACTGGTATTTTACGGGCAATTACACTCAAATACACGCTTCTGCTCTCAAAAATACCAACCATCAGCAACACCAGATTCGTCAATCGACTGGCACAATTGTCTGGAACCAGTTGCTTTAAAGACCATTGCCATTTACCATAACTTTTCGAGTTGAACATCTCTGTCTCCTTAGGGCTGTTTTGTTGGAAATCCAACCTTAACAGAGACTTTGTATTGTTCAACTCGATCATTTGTTCAGTGTACGGTTGCTATAAAAATGATATACGTTGACCCCTTAGTAATAGAATTACTGGTAATTGATATGACCCCTCTTCTACAGCTTCAAATGTTCTGCTAATTGAGGAATATCTAATAACAAAGCTAAGAGCTGATCAATAAATGTTGACGCCGTGAGTGGTTTAGTCAGATAGTTATGAAAGCCTGCCGAAATCGCACGTTCACGATCCCCTTTCATCGCAAATGCAGTGAGCGCGATAACGGGAACATTTTGATGATAAGTTTGCTCCTTAAGTGCAGCAATGAATTCCCACCCATCCATTTCTGGCATCGACAAATCTGATATAACAAATCGTGGCTTAACTCTTTCTACAACTGTAATTCCTTCTTTGCCGTTAATGGCAGTATGTACATTTGCACCGTAGAAATCTAAAATATAACGTGCCACTTCTAAGCTATCAGGCTCGTCATCAATGACAACGATATCCCAATTTTCCAATAAATCAGATGGCAAACTACTCATCTGTATTTGTCTCCTTTATATACTTTTCAAATCTTTAACACGAACCAATGGTAAGTTCACTATAAATGTACTGCCTTTACCTAACTCACTCGTTAGATTGATCTTTCCGCCCATCGCTGTCGTCAGTTTCTGAACTAGGGATAATCCTAATCCTGTACCTCCATATTCACGTTTTGATGTACCGTCCACCTGTCGAAATTCATCGAAAATATATTGTTGTGCATGTGATGGAATACCAATTCCTGTGTCTGAAACTTTGACCGTCCAACGATCCTCATTACAATGGATGTCTAAGCGCACTTCACCATCATGCGTGAATTTAACCGCGTTGCTCAACAGATTTACAACAACTTTAGTCAACGCATCATCGTCACCGTAAATGTGGTCCGGAAGGTTAGGATCAATAGAGACATCGAAATTTATGCCTTTTTCTTCTGCCAGAACTCCTACTGAGTTTTGCCAACTTTGAATTAGTTTATCTACCTGCAACGGAGTACTAATAATCTCCATTCGTCCTGCTTCTATGCGAGAAATGTCCAGAATATCATTGATCAGTGCGAGCAAACGCTTACTATTTGCATTAACACGCTCGACCATGTTATAGGCTTTCTTGTCAAGTTCGATACCCATGCCACTTAGCATGATACTGGTAAAACCCTCAATTGCATTGAGAGGAGTTCTCAATTCATGTGACATTGTTGATAAAAATTCTGATTTTAGCTCTGAGTGTTCTTCTGCTAATGCTTTTGATTGTATCGCTTCATCACGGACAACTTCCAGTTCAGCCGTTCTCTCAGCTACCCGTACTTCCAGATTTGCAATCAAATCATTAAGATACTGTCGCATATTTTCAATTGTGGTGGAAAGGAGCCTGATCTCTGCTGAACCCGATAATTCAACAGTTGGCTTCGATAATTCACCTTGTCCAATTGATTGTGCCGTATTGGCCAAATGGATAATAGGATTGGTCAATTGGCGGCTAATAAAAATCAATACAATGACAGTAATGACAAGAAC
>DAOTXB010000474.1:0-3758 GCA_034435575.1 Anaerolineae bacterium | reverse complement strand
AAGCCATCCATGACCGGTGTAAACCACGCGCCGACGCTGTTCTGCCAACTGTGTAAGCCGTTGTCGGTGTGGACAAAGCGCTGGGTGTCGCTGGCTGTGGTTGCGGAGATGATCTGAGTCAGTCATTCGTCCAATCATTTCGTTACGATATACAACAATAGATAAGCCACACTAAGGCTATGCGTTAACTCAACTTCAGGTTAAAGAAATTAGTGCTCAAACACTACCAGCTCGTTGATTTTCGCTGGAAGTCGAGCATGACGAAAACAGACCGGACGCAAGGATTTTTGAAATCTATCAAAACACCAACACTAGACACCTGTCATGCTAAATGGTGATGGCTGGCACTAGGGAAAATGGCTGATCGTGTTAAGCTCATAGACAAAATACCCTTATTCATTTTAAAGAGGACTTTATGAGCAAATCCAAAAAATCCATCCCATCTGATCTTGATATTGCACAGAATGCGACCCTGCATCACATCAACACCATCGCCGAAAGCATGGGGCTAAACCCGGAGACTGACCTCGAACATTATGGTAAACACATCGCCAAAATTGACCTCGGTGTGCTAGATCGCTTGCCAGAGCGCCCGAATGCCAAATATGTAGATGTCACCGCCATCACACCAACCCCGATGGGCGAAGGAAAATCCACAACGCTAGTTGGTCTGGGACAGGGTATAAAGCATATCGGCAAAAATGCGATTATCACCATCCGACAACCGTCACAGGGACCGACCTTCGGCATTAAAGGCGGGGCGGCAGGTGGGGGCTATAGTCAGGTTGTGCCGATGGAAAATTTCAACCTCCACCTCACCGGTGATATTCACGCAATTGGCGCGGCGCATAACTTGATTGCGGCGATGCTGGACGCACACATCCATCATGGTAACGCCCTGAACATCGACACACGTAATATCGTCTGGAAACGTGTGGTTGACCTCAACGATAGAGCGCTCCGTAATGTTGTCATCGGGTTAGGCGGGCGGGTGGATGGTGTGCCGAGAGAAACCGGCTTTGATATCACCGTTGCTTCTGAGATCATGGCGAGTCTAGCGCTGACAACGTCTCTCAAGGATTTACGGGCACGGATCGGGCGTATGGTTGTCGCTTATGACACCGATAAAAAGCCGATTACTGCCGAGGATTTACAGGCGGCGGGTGCGGCGACGGTGTTGATGCGCGACGCGATTAAACCGAATTTGATGCAAACACTAGAAAATACCCCTGCGATTGTGCATTGTGGTCCCTTCGCTAATATCGCGCATGGCAATTCGTCCGTGCTGGCAGATATGATCGCTATGCGGTGTGGAGATTATGTCATGACCGAATCCGGCTTTGGCGCGGACATCGGCGCGGAGAAATTCTTCAACATCAAATGTCGTGCCTCTGGCATCGTCCCTAATGCGGCGATATTGGTCGTCACAGTGCGAGCACTAAAAGCACACACGGGCAAATATAAGATTATCCCCGGTAAACCGCTGGATCCAGCACTGATCGAAGAAAACATCGAAGATATTGAAGACGGTGCCGCCAACATGATCCGCCATATTCAGAATATTCGTCGTTTTGGCGTGAATCCGGTTGTCGCCATCAACGTGTTCGAAACCGATAGCCAGAAAGAAATTGACGCGATCAAAGACATCGCGCTCGGGCATGGTGCGGTGGGTGTGGCAATTTCTGACCATTGGGCAAAAGGCGGTGCGGGGGCGATTGAACTGGCGGAAATGGTCGTGAGTGCCTGTGAGCAACCCAACAACTTCAAGTTCCTCTATGACGTTGACCAGCCGATTAAGGAGAAAATCGAACGGATTGCGCTGGATATTTATGGCGCGGATCGGGTGGAATACACTAGAAAAGCCGAACGACAGATCGAAAGTTTTGAGCGTGATGGCTTTGGCGACTTACCGATCTGCATGGCGAAAACACACCTGAGCTTTAGCGCTGACCCGAAACTGAAGGGGGCACCATCCGGCTTTGTCATCCCTGTGCAAGAAGTACGCGCTTCTGTCGGTGCGGGTTTCATCTACCCGTTATGCGGTGATATGCGAACTATGCCAGGTTTGGGGCGTTATCCAGCGGCACAGAATGTGGATATTGATGAAAATGGTCGGGTGGTTGGGCTGTTTTAAATGGTTTTGTAACAATTTTAGACACTTTGTAATGAAAATCAGTTCAGAATGGGTCTCTAAGAGTGCTAATAAATCATTTCAATGTGTATTACTTGGTTAGAAAAGTAAAGAACCAGACGCAATTGTGAATAATTTTTAGGAATCTATTCATAACCATAACAAAACGGTTAAAAATAGAGGGTCAAACCGTTAAGAAAACAGGCAGATTCCGGAACGTATGTCCTATGAATCTGTCTGTTTTGGTGTAGTTTTAGGACGAATCAGCTATAGCGCAACACTTTCGAAAAAAGGTAAAAATAGAGGGGTTGACGGCAATGTTATGCTTGGATTAATGAAAAAGTTAATCAGTAAATGAACATACTGATCGGGAGAAACTATTGTGCGACCGCTAGACACTGTAACCAATGGTGATTTGAAAATGATGTACCGGAGTGCGGTATTCCTGCGCGAAAAGATGGTCGGTACGGGGCGTAGTAAAGCACCGTTAGCCAAATTATTGAACCGTGAAATTGATATAATTAATGATGAGCTTGCCCGTCGTAAGTTGTTTGTCGCATCAACCATCACACAAGAAATGCCGGTTGTCAAAGTCGGGCGTTAAGCGTGGTCTATAAAGCCGTTAGCTGTTGGCTATCAGTTTCATAACACCGAACAGCCACAATCGAATAATCAAATACCATGTCATCACATCGCAACTTAGTGTGCGCGCGGGTGGGTAAGCACATGGTCGCGTTCAAGAGGCGGGATTTCGGGAATCCCCAATGCCTTTGTTGAACGATGTATCACATCAAAACGCCAATCCATTTCTGTGGTTTAGTGCCACAATCCCTCTATAATCACTCAATCTAACATGCCAGCATAATGATTAACTGTTCTCATAATTTATTGAGAATATGCGTCCACCACGATTACGCCCCCACGCCACATTACTTTTAAGCTATGATTCGGTGTACACTCAAAGCGTAACGACAAACATACTATCTTAGGGGAGATATTATGCCGCCTCCAACCAATACCAGTTCTGATTGTGACTATATTCGTCATGATAACGGGGTTCACGAATTTGTCTTTAAGAAATCTAGCCGGATGGCGATGGATTTTATGCTCAAATATGCGCGAGAAGTGCGCGATACACTTGACGAAGATGACTTTGCCTATTTTCTCAATGACTTTCGTCCGGCGGGTTTTCCGCCCTTCGGCTATGCGCTTAAAGAAACGCAAAAGTTGAACAGACGCTATCGTGTGA
The DNA here is from genome assembly GCA_034435575.1 of Anaerolineae bacterium. GTDB lineage: Bacteria > Chloroflexota > Anaerolineae > Aggregatilineales > Phototrophicaceae > JAVJSU01. Next base: position 378 of record DAOTXB010000474.1, on the reverse strand, counting down.
ATCATCATATTGTGCAGGCAATCCTCATCAAATCGGGTCCGATGATCGAATTAGCCAAAACCTTCGTCAATAATGCGTTCCCGAACGGGAGTGTTAAATTTTTCCGTAAAGACCAACGCGCCGAGGCATTAGCCTGGTTAGAATCGAGAATTGAGTCGGAAAAATAAATGGACAAACTCAGGAACACACTATGACACACATTATCGTCGCCTCACAAAATCCGGTGAAAATCAACGCCACCAGAGTTGGCTTTGCCCGAACGTTCCCGGATATAGAGTGTCATGTAAGCGGGGTATCCGTACCGTCCGGCGTGAGCGACCAACCCATGACCAGTGATGAAACCTTACAGGGTGCGCTTAATCGTGCCGAAAATGCCCG
>DAOTXB010000473.1:0-2517 GCA_034435575.1 Anaerolineae bacterium | reverse complement strand
CGTCACCGGTGATTTAGCGCAACATCAGCGCACAGGAAAATCGAAGAAAGTCAGCAAAGCAGTCCAGCGTAAATTATTGCAAGCCGAACAGCGTGGTGATTTAGGGGATGCCGCGTTGCCCGTTTCTGGTAAGCTGTATTTTACGCACAAACGCGGGCAAAATATAATGCCGATCAAAGCGTGTAGCGATTATTTACGCAGGGTGGGGCGCTCCAACGGCGACGTTTTCCAGCGTAGATATTTCACCATCGGGCAGAGGCACAACGTCACGATTTTCGAGCCGTATGATCTTGAAAAGAACGCACAGCAAACCTACGTCGGTCAGCGAATGATTCGGCGCAAGGCAGATTACCGATTCGTCGATGCTCGTAATTCGTACCGTGTTGCGCTAGCGATGGAGGCGTAAAAATCGGACAAAATGTTTATGGACTTTAGGGGTTAAAAGAAAGATGTTTTTGTAATTGATAGAGCATTTTCCGTTGTTGCTGGCTCAATGAGTATTACAACAGGTGTCTTTTCAGGCTTAACTATGACCGTGTCTTCCATTGGTTTTGGCTGAATCGGGATGTTACAGGTATTTCAATTACATCCCGTACAATTGTTCACTGAGCTGGAGGCGTTTAATCATTATCAAATAAATCATGCTCGGGCCAGTCGATAATTGAATTAGCGGCATCGTGCATCAGTCCATCGATGGAGCCATATCCACCACGCCCACTATCGTCACGTTGATTAAATAGAGCAACCCAATTCAGTCCATCCCAGCGACGCACAATTAAGGTATAAGTCCCATCAAGGCTCCCAGCATGCCACATATTGAACGAGATATCGCGCACTGAACGTATTAGCCAGCCACCGCCATAATAATGTCCCCCTGTAATTGGAATGCCTTCCGGCGCATCGGTGATAATCGGCATGGTTTGTTCGTTGATAATCGGGCTATTATTTGGGTCATCATAGGCGACAGCAAAACGCGCCAAATCAACTGCTGATGCCAACCATCCACCGTGCGCGTCCATATTCTCAAGGTTCCAACCGCCATAGGACCAAGATTCCGCCATAGTGTTGTTTTCTACTACACTAGCAACAGGCTGAGGTCCTTCTTCCATATAATAGGCAACTTCATGATCGAAGCGATTTGCTCTTAAACTACGCCCTAAACGCATATCCACTGCGCCAATGGGGTTCAAAACATGGGTTTTGACATAGGCTTCATATTGCTCACCTGTTACAGCTTCTATAATGCGTCCCAACAAACTATAGCCAAAATTACTATATGCATATTGTTCACCCGGTGGGTTATCCAATGAACGATCAGCCATATAGTCTATAATATGCTGTATCTCAATTGGAAATGAGATACCATAAGCGGTAGCGATCTCTTCATCACGAAACATCGGATCGAACGACTGTTCACGATCCCAACCAGCAACATGATGGAGTAAATGAGCAACAGTGATATCGTTAATACGATCATCGTTGATGTTACCAGAAATCGGTTGTAAATCGATCAGATCAACCAATTTATCTGCCAGATTGAGATTACCTTGCATGATGAGATAGGCAATGGCGGCACCAGTGATTGGCTTGGAGAGGCTAGCTAGTCGAAAAAGCGAGGTGGGCTGTGTCTGCATATCTGCTCGATCACCAAAAGTATAGCCCCGTGCCAATACCAGCTTACCATTTCGTGTAACGGCGACTGACCCATTCGGAATCGCACGCTCACTCATATAGGTTTGAAATGTATCATCGAATACACTTAGCTCAGGAACATCTTGACCGGTACTTTGCCAATTCATTGATTCATCATCCTGTGCGAAAGTCTTCGGAAAATTTGTATGAAGAAGCCCTGTCATCGCAAATGTGCCTGACATCATAAGAAATTGACGACGTGATAGCGATTTATCCATAAGGTTAATCCTGTTGCCAGCGATTTTTCGCCGCCTGTAATTGATCGTGCTGAACTTCAACACCCAGACCATAACCGTCACCAATAGTGAGTGTACTTTCTTCTCCCAATACAAAGGCTGGTTCAGTAATATCTGGATCATAGTAGCGATTTGTTGCGGAAATATCGGATGGCATATTAACAGCAGGTAGCGCCGCAAATGCGAGAGTCGCGGCTCGACCAATACCGGTTTCTAGCATACCGCCCACCCACAATGGCGTATCATGTTCGACACACACACGATAGATTTCTAAACTTTCTGTAAAACCGCCGACGCGTGCCGGTTTCAGGTTCAAAATTCTACAGGCACCAATTTCCAGTGCAAGTTTTAGATCACGGGCAGTTTTAACACTTTCGTCTAAGCAAATTGCTGTTTCTAGATGAGGTTGAAGTTTACTATGCTCATAAATATCATCATAGCGCAGGGGTTGTTCGATCATCAGTAGATTGTAGGAGTCAAGTTGCTTGAGATAATCACAATCCTCAAGCGTATAAGCACTATTTGCGTCTACCATCATCGTAATATTAGGTAAAGCGTCACGAACACCCTTTACCAATTCAACATCCCA
>DAOTXB010000472.1:0-1856 GCA_034435575.1 Anaerolineae bacterium | reverse complement strand
GACAAAGAGCAGTTTAAGGCAGAAACGTTTCCGCGCGGCGATGGATAACTCATTTTTGTGGCAACTGCTTACTCAGATTTGATGCGATTACCCTGCTATGGTGGGGGATATGTTTGTGTACAAGATGATATTGTCGTCACTCTTTCAAGCAGTGACACATTGCCCTATTTCGCGGATTATATTGTTGCTCATGGCGAGCCAGATGCAATTACGTGGACACCGAGTACTTACAGTCGTGTAGCATTTTGGTTCCAAAAAGGATTTGCGGTTGAAATCCTAACAAATACGATTGATAGAACCAATCCTGCTTGGAGCCGAATAATTAGCATCTTCTACTTCCCTTACCAGGAAACTGAAGGATTTGAGCAACGGTGGCCATACAACGCGACCTGGCCTGAATGGGCTATCAACAGAGCGACAGGTGATGTTCTTCCAACGGAGCAAAACCCTTTCAATTTTGATGCAATGGTTGCAACCATAACTGCTCAACCATCGCGGACACCTACACCGACTCTTGAGCCGCGTTCAACAGAGACGGCAACCCCTTAACTTTGTTTGTTCATCAGTCTTGCATTTTTTGAGGCTGTAAACAATGAGTACCACAGGAAATCGGTGAGGCTGAATGGATATTGGACATTCTAATCCCGACCAAGAGATTAGCCCCCGGTTCCCCCTGGTACAGTGATACCGGACAGTATCGTGAGCGATAAAGCTCGAATTGCAAGTACGGTTGACACTTGATCAGTGTGGTAGATGCTTCGTTACCTTAAGGAAAAATAGCATGACTATTCATATTGGAATTGACGTGGCGAAGCTCACGTTGGATGTAGCTGTGTTGCTATCCGGCATTACGGTACACCGTCAAGTCAGCAACGATGAGAGCATGAATCCGGCACATCGTCAGGACGTAAGCAATGCAAACCACACCACCAGACGCGCTCTCAATCGGGGGCGCGGAATTTGTTTTTACAAAACACCACACTCAATTAGAGACGATTCTGTAATCAATATTATTCGTTAAGTGCCTGGCTGATATCGCGTAGTGTGAATGGCTCAAGAAAAAAGGTGTGAAACTGTGCGACTAAATACAGAATAATCAAATACGCTTACTTCGCCTAAAATCGCTCAAGCACACGGGTTTTTGCACTGCTAATATGTTGGCGCATCGCCTCAGAAGCCGCGTCAGGATCACGACTTTCCAGCGCGTCAATAATCTCGCCATGCCCACGATAAGCGCGTGGCGGGTCAACCATATAGGGGTCATAGGTTAGCATACGCTTGGCATCATCAATCAAATGCTCAATTAACTTGCAAAGCCGTTTACTATTGCTTGCCTCTGCGATGGTGAGGTGAAAATCACGATTCATCTCTTCAACATGCGGCGGTATGCCGATTTCAACCGCTTTAAGATGGGCAAGTTGCGCGTCGGTGATGCGACGTGCCGCCAGACGTGCCGCCTCGCCTTCCAGCAGTTCGCGCAAATGAAACGATTCCTGAACATCACGAATGGTTAGTTCTGTGACCATGTAACCGGCACGGGGTAGCGGATTAACCAGATTTTCCACTGCCAGCATGAGAAGCGCTTCGCGTACAGGCGTGCGACTTACGCCATGCTTCTTCGCGAGAACACCCTCATTTAGAATAGACCCCGGTTGTAATTCGCGGGCGATAATATCTGCCCGAACAGCTTCGTAAATTTCATGTTTTTTCGATAATTCCATTGACTATGCTCATTGATTAAAATTTGGATCAAGTGCATCGCGTAAGCCATCGCCTACAAGGTTAAATGCCATTGTACACAAAAACAAAAATGCGCCCGGAAAAACACTCACCCACCATGCACGTCGTAAGAGAGC
>DAOTXB010000471.1:0-9750 GCA_034435575.1 Anaerolineae bacterium | reverse complement strand
AACTTTGGCGGTAAAGCAAAGCCCGCCGACATGAACATGAACGTTGTCAAATTGGCGTATGAATACTCACAAGCGAACTTTGAGAAGCAGGATAACTTCTACTTCGCTTATGATAATCAGACTGAAGGTAAAATTTTCATTACAGGTAACGAAGCCGGTGCGCTCGGTTCATTATTTGGTGGTGTAAATGTGGTTGCATGGTATCCAATTACACCATCGACCAGTTTTGTCGATGCCATCATTACCCATAAAGATATTCGTAATGATAAAGAAACTGGCAAGAATACTGTCGCCATTATTCAGGCAGAAGACGAACTCGCCGCGGCTGGTATGATTATCGGCGCAGGTTTTGCTGGCTCGCGCTCACTGACATCCACAAGTGGTCCGGGTATTAGCCTAATGTCAGAGTTTGCCGGTCTTGCGTACTTCGCGGAAATTCCATGTGTATTCTGGGACGTGACCCGTATGGGACCGAGTACCGGTATGCCCACGCGTACGAGTCAGGGTGATTTGATCTTTACCTACTTACTCGGGCATGGCGATACCCGCCAAATCTGTTTACTTCCAGGTTCGCCGGAAGAAGCCTTTGAGTTTGGCTGGAAATCGTTTGACATTGCCGATCAATTTCAAACACCCGTTTTTGTCTTGAGCGATCTTGACTTAGGCATGAACAACTGGATGTCAGACCCGTTTGAATATCCTGATCAACCCATTAATCGTGGTAAGGTGCTGGATGCTGATGCCCTTCAATCATTTATTGATGAACATGGTACGTGGGGACGTTACTTAGATGTGGACGGCGACGGTATCGGTTATCGTACAATTCCTGGTACAGATCATCCCCGTGCGGCTTACTTTGCGCGTGGTACAGGACACGATGAATTTGCAGTATATACCGAACGTAGCGACGTGTGGCTGGCAAATATGGAACGTTTTCAGCGTAAGCTCGAATCCGCCCGCCTTGCCTTGCCAGAACCAATCGAAGAATATGACGATAACAACAAAGTCGGTATCATGTCTTTCGGCACAAATCATCCAGCGATGCGAGAAGCCCGTGATCGGTTGAGCGAAGGCGGTTTAGAGACGAATTACATGCGTGTGCGTGCCGTTCCCTTCGCGGACAGTGTGATGGAGTTCATTCATAAACATGATCGTGTATACGTCATAGAAAACAACTTCGATGGACAACTTGCACAGATTATCCGTATGGAAACCTCACAGGACATCACCCACGTCAAATCCTTAACCCTCGGCGATGGTTTGCCGATGACGGCGCAATGGATTGTCGATCAAATTAATGAGCAGGAGGCGTAAGCACATGCCTAGAACAAACGATCTTGGTTTATCCCGTAATGAGTATAAAGGGCGCAAAAGTACATTGTGTCCCGGTTGTGGTCATGATTCAATTTCCAATCAGATCATCAGCATGGCATATGATTTAGGGATTGAACAACACAAAATTCTAAAGATGAGTGGTATTGGATGCTCTAGTAAGACACCCGCCTATTTTCTTGGACGTTCACATGGTTTTAATGCGCTTCACGGGCGTATGCCGTCGGTTGTGACCGGTGCGCTTATGGCGAACCGTACGCTGAAGTGTGTTGCGGTTAGTGGTGATGGCGATACAGGTAGTATTGGCATGGGGCAGTTTAAACACGCAATTCGTCGTAACATTCCCTTTGTCTATATTATTGAGAATAATGGCGTATACGGTCTGACTAAAGGGCAATTTTCTGCTACCGCAGACGAAGGACAATACCTGAAATACTATGGTCAGAATGATCTGCCACCCATTGATCTGGCATTAGAAGCCATTATCGCAGGGGCAACTTTTGTCGCGCGGAGTTTTAGTGGCGATGCCAAGCAAGTACAAACACTGATGCAAGCGGCGATTCGTCATCAAGGGATCGCTGTGCTGGATATTGTCAGTCCATGCGTGACCTTCAATAATGCGGAAACTTCGACCAAGAGCTATCCCTATGGTAAGGAAAACGAAATCCCGCTTCATGAGATTCAACTTCTTGCGCCAGATTATGTTGAGGCGAAGGATGAGATTGAAATTGATGATTATCCAGAAGGGGAAATTATTCCGGTTGATATGCATGATGGGACAATCATCCATCTGAAGAAAATCGACCGTGACCATGACCCGCGTAGTCGCTTACAGGCGATTACTGTGCTGGAAGAAGCACAACGTGAGGAATTGTTCTTAACAGGGTTGATCTACTATGAAGAACCACGCCCAACTCTGATTGAAATTGAAGATGTTGTGCCAGAACCGCTAGCTAAACTCTCTGATGAGCAAATGCGACCATCTGAAGATGCGCTCAACGACTTGATGGAGAAGTTTAAGTAAACTACTCTACGGCATTATCATAAATCAGAAACCTGTCCAATTATGCTGGGCAGGTTTTTTTGCAACGCTGTTGATGTTTAATGCGTATAGAAGGGTATTACGTCACAAGCAAGGGGAAATAATGCGAATACTTAGGCGTGTACTCATTGGATTAGTCATTTTCATCGTTGCGAGTGTAGTGATTGCATTCGGCTATGATCGCTTTGCTTCTCCGCGTGTGGTTGCGGATTATCCCGCACCGGGCGAAATGATTGATGTTAACGGTTTAGATACCCATACGCTCTGCTCAGGTACGGGCAACACTACGATTGTGTTATTTCATGGATTTGCGGGCGGCGCGATTGACATGCTCCCATTGATGGACGCACTCGAAAACGATGTACGGGTGTGTGCATTTGATCGCCCTGGCGCGGATTATAGCGGCTCGTTACCGGATGATTGGACAGTTGATGATGCAATTGCATGGAATAGTGCAGTAATTGCTGAAATTACCAACGAGGGCGATTCTGTGTACATTGCAGGGCATTCCCTTGGCGGTGCATATGCGCTGGCATATGTCGCACAATACGATGTTGATGGTGTGATCTTGCTGGATGGGTTGACTCCTGACGTTGCCGATGATGTTGTTAGAAGAATGGGTACTTACGGGTCGTTATCGATTTTTGCGGAAGTAGGCTTGTTACGCCCGGTTGCTGGTATGTTTGTCTCCTCGGAATACAATAGTGATTTACGCGGACAGATGACTGCCCTACGCAGTCGTTCGCAAACGATTGTCGGTTTTGCCGATGAAGGCGTTATGGTCGCGGATGGCTTAACAACTGAACGCCTCAACACGGTTGTTGCGAATCTTGATGTGCCTATGTTGCTCCTGATTGCTGATACGACTGATGTACCAGAAGGTGAAGCGTTTACCAGCTCACTGTTGGCATTAGATAACACTTATCCTCAATCCTATAGTGTCATGATTGAAGATGCTGGACATTATTTGATCGCATCTCATGCTGATACGCTGGCAGATAATATCATTACTTGGATTGATGCGAATTAGGATGCTATCCGCCTAAATATAATGTCTTTTGCCCCTTCCTGAAGTGGCACCGTTACCTGTGAAATATCACCATTTGTGTTGGTGTGAAATGAAAGCTTCAAGCGTATTTGTGGGTAGCGGTCAAGCACAAGATCAAAGATGTCATAATGATAATGCTCGATAGCGGACACACGATGATTATAGTGTGCTTGCAATGTGTTTTCGTCCGACATTGTAATATTTATCGTGCCATAGGCAGGATGGGTGTATCCTCCAGTATATGACTTTAATGGGTGAGAAGGCGATGTGTCAGTGATTCGCGCTTTAGAAGATTTTTCTAGCAGGTCAAATGCTTCCCTATGGTCGCGTTCTACGATAACTTTGGCTTTCTGGTGCCAATTCAAAGGGTCTAAACCTAAGATATGATCGCACAGCGTATACATTACAATACCGGGTAAGGCGCAACCATCTAAATTGCAAGTGATAAAGATTGCTATCTCATTGTCAGGCAATAGAGCCGCTCGGGTTGAAAATCCATCAATCGCGCCTCCATGATAAATCATTTGATGACCTCTAAACGACTGTACGAACCAGCCTAAACCATAGTTCACAAATGGTTCTCCGAGAAGTTCATTGCGAGTCGGATCATCAACAATCATCTGGGGTGTGTGCATCGTGTTTAATGTTGATTCTTGTACAAAGCGAGTATCGCCATGCAATCCTTGGCTTAGATGTACATTTAACCAATTAAGCATATCATTTATATTGGAGTTCAGGGCACCCGCTGGCGCGATATAATTGAGGTTTTTGACAAAGGGTATGTTGTGTATATCTTCACCACGCGCTTCATAGGGTAGGGCGAAATCATCGGTTTTCTGGGTGTCATCAACACTGAAATTGCTATTTATCATGCCAAGTGGCGCAAGGATGTGTGTTTGTGCGAATGCTTCCCATGTGTCCCCTGTGATCTTTTCAACCAGCATACCAGCGACCACGTACATCAAGTTCTGATATTGCCACTTTGTACGAAAATCTGCGGTCGGTTCTAAGTGATGAAGACGCTCAAAAAGTTCCTGACGGGTGAATGGCGAATGATACCACATGGTATCATGACGTGGTAAACCGGAGCGATGACACAATAAATCTCGTGCAGTCATACGTTGCGTTGCAAAATCATCGTATAGCGCAAACGCTGGCATGTACTCTCGAATCGGAGTATTCCACTCTAGCTTTTTTTGATCGTCGAGTAGCGCGAGGGTCATCGCTGTGAATGCTTTGGTGGTAGACGCTACGCCGAATAAGGTTTGTGTCGTTACTGGCTTTTTTGTTTCGCGGTCACGTTCACCGAAACCCCGCGCAAACACCGTTTCGCCCTTGTGTGCGATACCTATTGCCACACCCGGTACATGCCATTGTGACATCTGTTCGGTGATAAAGTCTGGTAACCACGAAAAATCGCTCATGTTGTTTGCCTTCGTTATGTGATACCCCGTACACTCTTCCACAGGGCATTGATTTCTGACTGTGATAATTCTACCCATTTCCCCGGTGATAACCCATCAAGTGTGATCGAACCAATTGCCGAGCGTATAAGCCTTAATGTGGGGTGTCCAACAGCGGCGGTCATACGTCGTACTTGTCGGTTACGTCCTTCTGTCAACGTAAGCTCAATCCACGAATCCAGCACATTTTTACGGTAGCGGATTGGCACAGGGCGTTCGGGAATAGCGGGAGGCGTAGCGAGCAAGTGAGCGTGCGCTGGTTTTGTACGATATTTCTTGATGATGACGCCGTCGCGTAATTGTTGGAGTGCGCTTTCATCTGGAACGCGCTCAACTTGTGCCCAGTAGGTGCGTGGATGCCCAAATTTAGGGTCGGTCAAGCGATGACTTAGCGTACCATCATCTGTCAGAATGAGTAATCCCTCGCTGTCTTTATCCAAACGACCTGCCGCGTAAATCTCCGGCAGGTCGATGTAGTCTGCGAGCGTTGGTCGCACCTCTTGATCGGTAAATTTTGTTAGGACACCATACGGCTTCCAGAAGCGAATAACACGGCTCATTATTTGCGATTGGAGAGAAAATCAAGTAAGTCGATTTGTGTCAGAATACCAACCACGCGCCGATCATCAGTTTCTGGTACACTTTCGGTAATCAGAGCAATTTTTTCTGTACTAAACACACTCATGACAGTTTCAATCGGTGTCTCTGGTGTAAGCGTTGGCACATTGGTTTCGATAACTTCAGCATCCTCAAGCGAGATATTTGCCGCGTCACTTCCCTGCTGACGAAGCATATAACTGAGCAAGGTAACTTCATTCACCACACCCAGTAATTGCTCCCGTTCGCCGACTACCGGTAATTGTGAGACATCGGTTTCCTTAAGTTTGCCGATGGCTTCTGCGATAGTATCTGTACAATGTGCAACAACGATACCATGCCGTGTTTTGCGATCAAGCACAGTAGCGATTGTACTTTCCACCCATTCACTTTCAAGGAATTGATTTTCTCGCATCCAATTATCATCGAAAATCTTGCTCAGGTAACGTGATCCGCTATCGGGTAAAAGTACGACAACCATCTTATCTGGTCCGAGGTCACGTTCTGCCGCATAGCGTAGCGCACCTGCAACCGCGAACCCGCACGAGCCGCCGACAAACATGCCTTCCTCACGGACGACTCTGCGTGTCATTAAGAATGATTCTTTATCTGTAACCCGCACAATATCGTCAATTACGTCAAAGTCGTATGTTGATGGGATAAAATCTTCGCCGACACCCTCAACTTTATATGAGTTTGCTTCAGTCATTTTGCCCGAGTAAAAATAATCGTGCAAAATCGATCCAATCGGATCAATGCCCACGATTTGAATTTTTGGGTTCATTTCTTTCAGAAAACGTCCCACTCCGGATATTGTTCCACCGGTACCCATACCGGCAACGAACACATCAATCTTACCGGCTGTTTGTCGCCATAATTCAGGTCCTGTGGTGTCGTAGTGTGTTTGAGGATTTACCGGGTTATGATACTGATTAGCGAGAATACTGTTCGGTGTTTCTTCAACAATTTTTTTGGCAACGCTATAATAGCTACGCGGGTCTTCTGGCTCGACATTGGTCGGTGTAACGACAACCCGTGCGCCATAAGCGCGTAGTACACGAATTTTTTCATCGGACATTTTGTCCGGCATCACACATACACACTTATAGCCCTTCATTGATGCGGCAATCGCTAAGCCGACCCCTGTATTGCCTGATGTAGATTCGACGATAGTGCCACCGGGCTTCAGGATTCCGCTTTTTTCTGCATCTTCGATTATTGTGATACCAATACGATCCTTAACGGAGCTTCCCGGATTAAAGTATTCCACCTTAGCGACTACCTGTGCCCGTACACCACGACTCACGCGGTTGAGGCGTACAAGTGGGGTATTTCCCATTGTGCCGAGGATATTGTCGTGAATTTGCGGTTCTAAGGGCATCTCATCCATAGGAGAAGCACCAACATTTTCTTGAGCGACCATAAATTTGCCTTTTAAGTAACTATGTACGAATAACTTATAGTCACAGTGTAATGGCAGAGCGTATTCTCGTCTAGCAGCAGACTGGACAATCCTACCCTGAATATTTTTGATTTGCATGATTATGAAGGTAAGTTATCATGAAAGGTGAGTTAACAATATAAATGGAGAGCTGAACATGACTAGTGATCGCATGTCTGAGGCAATTGCCGCATATGAAGCGAACGAACCCAAACAAGCCGCACGTCTTTTGACCGAGATTGTTAAAGAAGATAAAACGAATGATAGTGCGTGGTATTATCTGGGTTTAGTGCAACCTAGCGCAGAAAAACGTCGTCAATGCTTTGAGCGAGCCTTACGCATTAACCCACAGAATGAGTTGGCTTCTCAGGCATTAGAAGCAATGCAGTCCGAACAACCGTCTGCACAGTCTACATCGCCTGATAATGTCACGCCTATGCCCTCTAATACGACGGTTTCGAGTGGAGATCAATCGGTAAATATCGGGTTTCTGAGTGCCATCCCCGGTGCGCCTGAATCATTAAGTGTTGATGCTATCACAACACAGGCACAAGCGCTCGCTAAGGCGGGAATCCCCGCGCTGACCCAACAGCATGAGAGCGCAACTGAATCACTTTCGACATGGTGGCAATTGGTTTTGAGTGTTGGTCTGGTTTCGTTCGTTATTGGTGTGGTTAATGTGGTTGCTTCTTTAATTCGCGCTTTACGCTTTGAAGCCAGTATTGATCTGTTCGGTATTATCTTCCCGCCATTTATCTTGATTTTACTGGGATGTGTCGGTGTTGGTGCCGCCTGCTTTTTGTCGTATTGGTACATCAAACAGAATGGTGGTACGGGTGAGTTGTTGCCACATAGCGCTGATATTGTCAGTATATGGATACCGATTAGTATCTTGCTGTCGCTCGCTAACCTTGTCGAAATGATCGTTTTGCCACTAATAGATATGTTTCGAGGCGGGAGTGTTACTCTTGAACGTGTGCTGTTAAATGGTTTCCCAACTATGTCAGGTGGCATGCTACTTTTTACGCTAATTAGTGCAGGGCTTGTTGTGTACGCGATGTTCTTGATTAAGAACTTGCTCGTTAAACGTCATGCTGTTCCTGACCAAACCGCATGGATCGGAGCACTAATTACAGCAGTGGTTGTGGCATTCATATTTTTCTAGATTATTAGTATGTTACTGATTCTAGGATAATCAGAGGCTTCATGATTGTGAACTTTGTTGTACATTGCCCATTGTGGTCTAAAAATTGACAATTTATCGCCTATGCCTCAAATAGTGGCGAGATAGTGGTTTATGAAAAATATTAAAGGATGGATAATGCGATTGTGCGTTGTCCATCCTTAGATCATATGTTGAGCTTTGCAAGTTTTTCACCTGCTTGCACAAGGGTGACATCAGTTTTACAAAAGGCGAAACGAGCCTGTGTGCGTACCATATGTTTATGGGCATCGCTGTAGAAAAATGTTGGGGGTATGCAGGCTACCCCAATTTCTGCGGTGAGATGTTTGGAGAACGCAATATCATCACCGTCAAAGACATCAGAAAAATCTGCCATAACGAAATAGGTTCCCTCTGGCTTTTGTGCCTTCAACCCGCCTACTTCTAGCGCGTTCATCATCAGGTCACGTTTCGTAACATACGCTTGTCGGTATTGCTCAAAATAAGTTTTTGGTAGTCCAAAGGCATATGCGACGGCTTCCTGTGCAGGGTGGTTGGTGGCGAAGGCGATAAATTGGTGTGCCTGTCCCATACCTTTCACCAATTGCGGATGCCCATACGCCCAACCAATTTTCCAACCGGTCATACCAAATGTTTTGCCCGCACTCCCGATGGTAATGGTGCGTTCAAACATATCCGGCAAAGTCGCAATCGGGATGTGAACTGCATCATCAAAAATCAGATGCTCATAAACTTCATCGCTAATAACCGTAACATCAAATTCTTTACACAGATCCGCGATAATCGTCAATTCTTCTAAACTAAATACTCGACCTGTGGGATTATGTGGTGTATTCAACATCAGCGCCCGCGTTTTTTCGGTAAATGCGGCGCGTAGTTCATCCGGGTCGATCGTCCATTCCGGTGGATGCATAGGGACAAACACAGGTTTTGCGCCCGCCATGATGATCCCCGGTACATAACTGTCGAAATAAGGTTCAATGACAATGACCTCATCGTCGGGGTCAACTAACCCCATGATCGATGCAAACAAGCATTCTGTCGCGCCCGGTGTAATGACAATTCCATGATTTGGGTCAACCTCAAGATTATAGCGTCCCGCATGATTTGCTATTGCTTGGCGCAGGTTTGGTGTGCCGGGTCCCGGTGCATACTGATTGTGATTGCCCGACTGCAAGGCTTTGACTGCCGCGTTTATAATCTGCGAAGGACCGTCAAAGTCCGGCTTACCTTGACCCAAATTGACGGCATTATGTTCACGGGCGAGATTGTTGATTTCTGTAAAAATGGTCGTTCCGAATCCTGCCACACGCTTGGAAATAGATGGCATCATGTCCTCGTTTCAGTTCATAGAATAATCAAGACAAGGCAAGTGATAGTAGCGCGTTTCGATGGTTAGTGCGACTCTTTTTTTGCAACTTTGTCACGTTGAGCAACAGCAAGTTGATCTACACGTTCGTTGTATTCATGTCCCGCATGACCCTTTACCCATGCCCACTGCACATCATGAATTTTCAGGACACTGTCAAGTCGTTTCCATAAATCCTGATTTTTGACGGCTTTGCCTTTCGCGGTCTTCCAGCCATTTTTCCGCCAACCATGAATCCAGGACGTGATCCCGTTTTTCAGGTATTGACTATCGGT
>DAOTXB010000470.1:0-4102 GCA_034435575.1 Anaerolineae bacterium | reverse complement strand
GAATGGCATCCCCCGCCGCCAATGGGTTCAAAATAAAGCGATCTACCATCACTCCGGCATCTTGCACAGCTTTTTCTAAGTTAGCCACACTTGTTGTGCTTGCGGTGATAATATGCGCCTCAACTTCCAGTCGAAAGCCGTGCATGCCCAATGGACTACGGACACGATCTTGCCCATCCAGCGCATAACTACGCGGGACAACATGCAACACCTCACGATTATGAGGAATAGCAATTGCCCGCGCCGCATCCATCGCCCGATCAATATCATCCAGCGTCACCCCGCGTTGCCCCATAATCCCGGCAACACCACGACTATTGAGCGATGCGATATGGCTACCCGCCACACTCACAAATGCCCGTTGGATTTGATAGCCACTGCCTTTTTCAGCTTTATGTACCGATGCGGAAATCGCGTTGGTTAACGCGGAAATATCGTTCACCACACCTTTTTTCATGCCCCGGCTCGGTTCAATCCCTACCCCGACCACAAAAATATCATCCGGGCGCACTTCGCCGATGATCGTGCAAATTTTATGTGTTCCGACATCGATCCCGATTACCAGATCGTCCATTCGTTCGACAATGCTCCTGCTTACTGTTCGTTGTACTGTTTCAGACTAATGACTATTGTCCAAGCCCCTGCTGGCAACAATAATGTGGCCCACGCTCTAAATCTGCCACGTTAATCTCCGTAGGGATAATCCCACGCAATTGCAAATTTTCTACCATGCCTTCATACACCAGCAACTTGTTACGCATATCCGTGCCCGTGCCTAACCATACATCCCAGCCACCGGCTTCCCGAAAGCCCAGACCGTTGGTAGCATCATAACTTAGCCCCTGAATACCGGGTAATAAAACCTGTAACTGAAGCGCACCATTAATCGCACCTGTATCGACCAGCACATTACCACCGGGCGGACCATCAGAACCATCAAGCGCATTAATACGAATCAAATTCTGTGGAAGCTCATCAATACCCTCCCGTGGAAAACGCAACACACGACCATGCACATCAACCAATGCCGTAACACCCGCCTGTATCCATATAATCGCCGGTTCGCGTTCTTCTACGACAATCCGTACTGCGTTTGGAGGCCATCGAATACTCACCTGTGCATCTGCAATCACCGGAGATGCTTCAATAATATTCGCACGCACATCGTCTGGATTAACCCAAAATATGTGTGCTTCTGCAATATCGGCATAACGGAAGACTTCTGATTCATCAAGATAATTCGCACCGGCAACTTCAACCGTCCGCACATAGAAAAAATCTGTGACGAAAAACAACCCCAGCACAAATGACAGACTAATCACCATCATGCCACTGATTGCCCGCCAGTTAAATTCCCCACCACGACGGACACCATGCCCAACAGTGCGTTCTCGTAGGTCGCCCAAGCCACCACGCAACACCCCCGGCATACGTTCATTTTTAGTCGTCCGATTACGGCGTTGTTGGCGCGAGCGCGCACTAGACATGAGGATAGGCTTCCATTAGGTCATCACACAACATAAAACTTTGATATTACAAGAAAACAACTTTATAACTATCATACTACAGGCAATAGGCGCGGTTGTGCAACCGTAAGCCACAAATTTTTAGCACCAACTATGCCCATTCCCCCACAAGCTCAATCTCTGGCTCCAGTTCCACGCCCAGTTCGCGCTCAACCGTCGTTTGTACATGACGAATCAACGCCAGATAATCGGATGCTGTCGCTTCACCGCCTGCATTGATAAAAAAATTGGCGTGTACTGGCGAAACCATCGCATGCCCGATTGTATGCCCTTTTAATCCCACAGATTCAATAATACGTCCCGCATAATCGCCATCAGGATTCTTGAAAATACTACACAGACTAGCGCCTGCTGGTTGCGTCTCTTTTCGATGTGTACGGAATTCATTCATCCGTGCTTGGATCACATCTGTCTCAGCATGGGGTAAAATAAATGTCGCCAGTAATACCAAAAAACGCCGATCTTCCCGTGCTTTTAGCATAGACGTGCGATAATCATATTTCATATCCTGTCGTGTATACAGCTTCACACCACGATCTGCTTCCACCACGACCACATCCGCGAGGCTATCGTTCATGTCTGAACCGTGTGCGCCTGCGTTGTTTACAATCGAGCCACCAACCGTGCCAGGCACACTAATCGCCCATTCCATACCTGCAAGCCCCAGCGACAAACATTTATTCGCCAGCGTGGTCATGGCTGTGCCCGATGTCGCAGACACAGTGCGTCCATCGTGCCAATCACCATGTTGTATATTGTTCACCTTGTTGACAATCACCAGTCCGCGCACCCCGGCATCAGAGACAAGAATATTCGCGCCACCGCCAATGACACGCACGGGCATGTTCGACGCTTCCCATGCCAACGTGACAATCTCCGCAAGGTCACCCACAGAATCCTTCACCACGACAAGATAATCCGCCGTCCCACCCAGACGCGCCGCTGTATATTTGGACAACGGTTCATCTTTAAGTAGACGATCTCCTAGCAATCCCTTAAGTGCCGCTATCGACATCTGTCGCTCCGTTTCTGCGTAAGGACATCCGTGAAAGATAGTCCGCGCTGACTTTAATCGCGTCCCCCGCACTCATTATTATAACAACAGACGGCGCTTGTACGTCGATTAGGAGCAGGTTGGTTAGGGTATCCAAACCAGAAATATGTCTTGCGCGTGGATGATGAATCGCATCAGCGGTTGTTTCCCCGGTCACACCGTCCACAGCATCCTCACGGGCGGCATAAATATCCGTGACGATGACCTCATCTGCCATGCCGAACGCTTCTGCATATTTTTCGAGCAAGGTCGCTGTGCGTGAATAGGTATGTGGTTGCCACACGCCCCATAATGTGTGTTCAGGATAACGCGCTTTGGTCGCTTCCAGCGTGGCTTTTATCGCAGTCGGGTGATGAGCATAATCATCAATCACGATTACATCATCCACCTCGCCGCGAATGTCAAATCGTCGCCCTGTTGTCTTGAACGTCGCCAGCGCTCTATCCGCCCGGAACGGCATCTCCAAAGCGCCCAGAGTTGTCGTGATCGCACCCAGCGCATTCTGTATATTGTGTTCACCAGGCAATGGTAACTTCACCGGAAAGCCTGTCGGCGCATTAATATCCACCAAAAAAGAAGTCGTGCCATCCGGCAAATAACGAATCTCACGTCCCTGCACATACAGCATGTCCCCACTTCGGGACAATCCATATGCAGTTGTACGTCCGCCATCATCATGCACTTCAGTGAGTAGCTCGCGGGTTAACGGATCATCGACACAACCCATCAACACCCCGCCATTATCACGCGTATTTTGTACAAACTGACGGAACGAAGCCAGTAACTCCACTTCACTTTTGAAAAAATCGGGATGATCCCATTCGATGTTATTGATGAGCGCAATATCGGGTTTTAAGCCGAGGAACATATTGTCATATTCATCCGCTTCGATGACAAAAATATTCCCCTTACCGACACCAGCGTTTGTGCCCGTATTCGCCATCACACCACCGACGATATACGACGGATCAAGACCATTATCGATCAAAATATGCACAATCATCGAGGTTGTGGTCGTCTTACCGTGTGTGCCCGCTACAGCAATGACAATATGCCCCTCCATCAGCGGGGCGAGGACATCCTGACGCTTATACACCGGAATATCACGTTCACGCGCGGCGACCACCTCCACATGATCTTGCGGCACAGCCGATGTCGCCAGCACCATATCCACATCATCTACATATGACGCATCATGTCCGGCATAAATTGTCGCGCCATCATCCGCAAGAGCACTGGTAAAATGATTGCTGTTGCGGTCAGAGCCGGACACATCAAACCCGCGTAGCAACAGAATGCGGGCAATCGCCGACATTCCAAAACCGCCTACGCCAATAATGTGAATCCGTTGCCCTTCTTGGAATTGCATACTAAAGCCTCTACAGGACGATCAACACGAGCAAGAACAGCCCGATCACAATCAACGGCAACAACTCCGCGCCACCACCGGTCCCACCGCCCAGAAAGACCATTGGCATAATGTCAATACGTTGTGCGCTCGGAGAATTTGCCGCCGGTGCCA
>DAOTXB010000469.1:0-2209 GCA_034435575.1 Anaerolineae bacterium | reverse complement strand
TCTGGATACGCTCGATTTAAATAATTTAGATGAGGTGATTAATGTCCCTGTAAGCCTTATGCTAGATAGTGGTGAACATGCGGGGATCAATATTGCAATGCCAGAAGCAATGCCCACTAATGAATCCTTACTCCTGAGCAAAACCGTTGTAAATCGTGGGTGGGACACAGAAATTGTCAAGCAAGGTAAACTATTTGAAGACGTTGCAGGGCTAAAACCGCCGTTGTTGGATGTTGTGCCGGTTCCACCGGAAGCTAAAGTACGACATATTGCGGCGACGGATATTGCAAATCTGGGCGGTGCAGAACACGAAATTGGTGAAAGACGACGTTATTATCAAGATCGTTTTCGGCGTAAATTGTTGCATGATGCACCTGCCGTGGTGGAATACATCGGTGACCGCGATCAACAGGTGAAAGCGCATCAAATCGGGGAAATTGTGCATGAGGTTCTGCGCTGGTGGAAGTTCCCCGGTGTGGATTACACTGACGATGAGTTTTATGAAAAATTGCGTCGTTACGCATGGCGACAGGGTATCACCGATTTAGCCCTGTGCGAGATCGCCGCTCGTCAAGCATTTTCGTTAGTCAATAAATTTATGCGGAGTGAGGTCTACGCATGGATAGATGGTGCAGATGAGAAATATCAGGAATTACCCTTTATTTATGAGCGTGAGAATCGCATTATTCACGGTATAATTGACACATTGTATCGAAAAGGTGATCGTTGGGTAATCGTTGATTACAAAACGAGCGCGGTACAGCATGCAAAGGATACAATCAACATCGATATGCATGCGCGTCGTTATCACTTGCAAGTAGGCGTTTATGCACTTGCTGTCAGTGAACAATTGGGTGGACTTGTGCCGGAAACATATGTACATTACATTCGCTACACGCATGTTGTTCCGGTTGCAGAACAGGCATGGCGTAAGGCACTCTCTCGGAGTTTGTCTGAACGCATTGTCGATATTATTGATAGTAAAGACGCTTAGAGGATACGATTTATGATACAACGCCAATTGCCCTCATGGGCACGTGCAAATCATCCCGTATTGCGGTATATCGTGGGTATTTCTGGGGAGAACGCCCGTCAACGCACCACCGCCCGTTGGATACTCGTTGCGATTATGTCAGTGGTCGTTGTCGTTGTCGGCTATGCACTTGGTAGTGATTTCTTTGCAGACGATCTGTTTGAAAAACCGATTAGCGAAGCCTTAATGTTAATTCTCTTCTGGCCCGTTTTCGTTTTGCAAATTGTGCTGGGATTATCTGCATTTTTGATGACAATCGGCGTAATCGGTGAGGAAAAGCGTCGCCAAACGTGGGATAACGTGCGAACAACCACCGAAGGCGCGTCGCTAACAATTCGGGCGCGTTGGAGCGCAGTCGTCTTTTATCGCCTGCGTAGCCCGATGATCGTCGTGACATTGGCACGGATCGTGTTGATTGGCGCGTTGCTTTATGATCTGACCGCCTTTCGTGGGGATTATCTCAACAACTTAACGGTGAATATCATACCTGAATTGCCATTGCCGGGTGCAGTTATATTGCTGGCGCTGATGATGACCGCAAGCCTGTTGTTGCCCGTAACTGGCGTGGGGTTTGATGCCGCAGTTGGCTTGTTAGTTTCAACCACAGTCCAACAGCGCGTTTATGTTGTCTTGATGCAAATCGCGCTTATTGCTTTCCGCGTCGCTGTGGTAGCTGTTCTATTGATTGCCGTGACGCAATTCCGCACGGATGGCATGATTGGCACATCGAATTTGAACCTGTGGCTATTGATATTTGCTTTTGCGGCATTAGGGGATTGGTCACTGAGTCTCCTACATCTTGGTTACTTTGGGGCAGTGGTGTGGATCAATGTGGAATATAGCATTCTCATCGGTCTAGCGTTGCTCGTGTTTGTGTTTATCCAGACGTTATTGACCGACGGCATTCTTGCACTGGCGATTCGACGGGCGGAACGGCGCGAATAGGGATCTGAATAGCATTTTAGCAACTAATTTCAAGAGAACGATGTCCGGGGATACACACGTAATGAGTATCCCCGTTTTGCTCTAAAGTGCTTTATCCGAGAGTATGAAGGTAGCAGTTGCTGAATTGGTGGCGAGCGGCACATTATGTGCATTGCAGATGCGGAGCAAACTCTGAATATCAGGGTCATGTGGATGCTTGCCTAACGGGTCTACGAAGAAAAATACTGCTGA
>DAOTXB010000468.1:0-4241 GCA_034435575.1 Anaerolineae bacterium | reverse complement strand
TTTTGGCTTCCGCAAGGTTGTGCAGATATTCCTTCAGTTCTTCAGGCTTTTCCCATGCTGTACCATAGATGCGCGTCAGTTGTTCGCGGTTTTCATCCCCGCGCCAATAGGCACCGGCAATCGGCTTAAACCTGATGCTAAATGCCTTCGCGTTGATCTCTTTGGTGCTTTCCACATGCGGACCACGGCATAAGTCCGTAAATTTATCCTGCGTATAGATAGAGAGTGTCTCCGCAGGAGCGGCGATTTCGTCCCCATTTTCGTCCATGCGACCATTGACCAGATCATCGATCAGTTCAATCTTATATTTCTGGTCATTGAACAGCTCACGGGCTTCGTCCGCATTGACCTCTCTGCGCTCAAATTTGTGATTGCCACCGATGATCTTCTTCATGCGCTTTTCTACCCATTTGAGGTCTTCCTCTGTGGGGGATTCTGACAATTCAAAGTCATAATAAAAGCCATCTTCAATCGGCGGTCCAATCGCGATTTTGGCATCAGGGAAACGTTCTAGCATTGCCTGTGCCATGATATGCGCCACCGAATGACGTATTCGGTAGAGTTGACTGTCTTCATAACGTTCCTGGGACATAATTTCTCCTGTATGTGTAGATGTTGTTGTAACTAAGCGAATAATAACGAAACGGGTATACCTGACACTCACACAAAAAGCAAGCACGCAAAAACGAACAGTACGATTTGTGTACTGTTCTGTCCTCGCGAACTTGCGCTTTACGGGGCAACATCCCCGCTACATTATGTAGTTATCAGGGCGTTGCAGGATTATTCTTCGACCACGAGGACATCCGAAAGGACAACAGCCGCCACTTCCTGCGTTGCACGGCGACCATTGCCGTTGGTAGTTGTGGTATCGGTGGTGTTTTGGTCTTCTGTCACCTGTGTGAAGACGCTCGTGAATGTACCCATCGCAATCAAGTTGTCGATGGTATCTTCAATCGTTTCACGGTCAAGTTGTTCAAGCACGATATGCGGTGTGTCTAACGCGGCAAAGCGTGTTGGTGTGCTATCGGGCAATTGTTTGCTAAATTGAAAGGACAATTCCATCTGGCGCTGTAAGTATGGCAACGTTACAAAAACGGCTGTGTACATCACGCCGTCTTCCATTTCCACAATTACATCACGCGCATCTGTATCATCCGCATGGCGTTCAACCCATACATTGCTGGGCATTCGCAAATCACTGATTACGTCGTTTTCCGTCATTTTGAACCTTATCCGTCAACACGTATGTACCAAGACACACGCCTCTTATGTTTTATAGTTAAGAGCATAGGGCAAAACGGAAGTGCTTGTCAAGCACCCCTAAATAAAGCAGTCGTGAATACACTGGAATAATTTATCAATATGACTGATATGAGCCACGGTTTACACCGGGATTACGGCATCGGTCAGCGCTTCACTGATCTTCCATAATTGGCGGGCACCCGCGACATTATAGGTTTCCGGTGAGCTTTGTGCGGAACGACAACGATAGAAATAATCGCCACTTACACCCTCGACCTCCGGCGATGTCGCCAGATACACGCTTGTTTTTGCGCCTTCTTCCGGCGAGAGATTGCCCGGATACAGATTGGTTTTCACGACACCCGGATTAAGCACATTCGCGGTGATCTTCTGTGTGCTGATACGACGCGCCAATTCATAGGTGAACAGTATATTAGCAAATTTCGATTGCGCGTATGCATCCCAACCGCTGTAATTGTGTTGATTTTGCAAATCACTAAACATCAAGCGTGATTGCATCCCCGAGGCAACGTTCACCACACGGGCAGAAGCACTGTGAGTGAGTACGGGAAGCATCAAATTCGTGAGCAGAAAATAGGCAAGATGGTTCACGGCAAAGGTCATTTCTAGCCCGTCCACACTTTCCTGCCGTTCGGGGAACATCGCCCCGGCATTATTAATGAGCACATCCAATTTGTCATACTCATCAGTGAAGTCTTCCACGAGATCATGAATCTGTGCTTGCGACGAAAGATCGGCTAATAGAAAGCGCACGTTATCGTTATGTGTACTGTCTTTGATTTGCTCGACTGCCAGCGCAGACTGCACCGGATTACGACCCACGACGATCACCTCCGCGCCTTTTTCTGCTAAGGCGTGGGCGGTGGCTAAACCGATGCCGGAAGTCGCGCCGGTAATCATGCATACTTTATAGCGCATGATGTTATTTTTAGGATGATGTTTCATATTTATTAGGATTCCGTTACTAACTGGTTTGCTCATTCTTATGTTACGCCCGAATGCGATTCAAAAATCCCCCATTGCTTAGGGGGATTAGAACAAGTGTGTAAAGAAAGTGTAAGATTTGGTTCATTGATGGTTCATTTTCTATTGCCGCCGTGTCCGCGCGCGGAGGCTATTGAGGGCGACGAGGAACGGAATCCCGCCTATGACGACACAGGCAATCACCCCTGTTAGGATTGCATCCGCCTCCCAGCCTGTCAGCAAAACCGAACGCATCGCATCCAGAATATAGGTAATCGGGTTGATCTGTGCAACCGTCTTGAGCCACCCACCCAACAGATCAACGGGTACGAAGGTCGCGGTCAAGAACGTGAGCGGGAAGAAAGCGAAGTTCGCGCCCTGTGTCGCCGCCGCGCTCCCGGTACGTAACGCAATACCGACGGTGAAGCCTGCAAAGCCCGTGCCGAAGATCACCGCGAACGCCAGCACAAACAGTAAACCTGCTACGCCTGTTTCTGATTCCAAGCCCATTAGCAACGCCACGCCCATGATGATAATCGTCTGTATCGCCAGCACCACCGCACCCGCCAGAATTTGACCGAGCAACAACGCACTACGGCTGATTGGTGTGAGCAGAAGTTTATCAAAATAGCCGTTCTCGACATCGCGCACCAAGTTTTGTCCGGCGATGCCCGCGCCACTCAATGATGCGCTAACGATAGAAAGGGGCAAAATGAACGCCAGATAGCGGTCACTGCTCAAACCGGGGATGCCATCGGCGGCGTTGCCCAGTGTCGCCTCATAAACGAACAGGAAGAAGCCACTGATGAAAAGTGCCGGTAATACGACAGCCGGTGTACGGATCATCGTCAACAGACTGCGCCATGTCATCATCGATACCTGTAGCAGAAATGGCATTCTGTCAGAAGATGATCCGGTTGTATTGTATTCTGAAGCTGTTTCGTTGGTAATTGTTGCCATCGGGAAATATCTCCTCGTTATTGTTTAGGGTGGGTTGTTATGCAGGTTCTGCCTGTTTTTCGGCTTCCTTCTCGTCTTCAAACCGCTGACCGGTGACCTGTAAGAACACATCGTCCAATGTCGGTTGTGTTAGAGTGAGTGAAAGTGGTTCGATCTGTGCCTCGTTCAACTTGTTGACCACACCAGCGATCTGTGTCGCCCCGTTCGGCAAATAAAGGCGCAGGGTTTTGCGGTCAAGCTGTGCCCGATCAACCATGTCTTCTAGCATCATTTTCGCTTTTTGCGCGGTATCGACATCACTAAACATCACGTTGATCGATTCTGACCCCACATCAGATTTAAGTTTTGCCGGTTGACCTTCTGTGGCGATTTTGCCCTCCACGATAATGGCGATACGATCTGCCAATTCATCCGCTTCTTCAAGGTATTGTGTGGTCAGGAAGATGGTCATGCCTTTTTCCGTGTTGAGGCGACGTACCTCTTCCCATACATCACGACGACTAGCTGGATCAAGCCCGGTGGTCGGTTCGTCAAGGAACAAAATTGACGGTTCATGTACCAGCGCTAACGCCAGATCAAGACGGCGACGCATACCACCACTATATTTCCCTACAGGGCGATCTGTGACATCGGCGAGCTTGACGATTTCTAATAATTCGTGAGCACGTGTACGCGCTTCTTTACGACTCGCTCCGAACAGTTGCCCTTGAATGGTCAGTAGTTCCATTGACTTCATGATGGGGTCTAAACCGATATCTTGCAGAGCGACACCTGCAATGCGCCGGACTTCACCCGCTTGCTTCACCACGTCATAACCACCGACGGACGCAAAACCTGATGTGGGCAAGCCCAGTGTGGTTAACATGGTGATGGCGGTACTTTTACCCGCGCCATTTGGTCCTAAAAAGCCGAAAATCTCACCATCATCAACCTTAAATGTCACGCCGTCTACGGCTTTTACGTCGCCATAATGTTTGACTAAATTTTCTGCTACGATCTCTCGATTAGACATTCAATACTCCTTCGTTCTTTCCCTGTATTTTCGATTTAAC
>DAOTXB010000467.1:0-11246 GCA_034435575.1 Anaerolineae bacterium | reverse complement strand
ATATTGGCGCAAAATGCTGGAACGGTGCATAGCATCGAGCTTGACCAACGCTTACAGGATGTGCTCATCAGTGAACTTGGCATTTATGATAATGTTAATTTTATCTGGGGTGATGTGCTGAAGACGGACATCTATACATTATTGGGCGATGCACCCTATTTGATGGTCGCCAACGTGCCTTATTACATCACCAGCGCCATCATCAAACATTTTTTGGAATATTCCCCGCGCCCACGCCGGATGATCCTGACCGTGCAATATGAACTGGCGGAGCGCATCTGTGCAGAGCCGAACAACATGAGCTTGCTCGCGGTGAGCGTACAATTTTATGGCAGACCACACATTATCACACGTATGAAACCGGCGGTGTTCTGGCCCCGCCCGGATGTGGATAGCGCTGTTTTACGGATCGATGTTGCGGATACGCCGATTGTCGATGTGCCGTCGGAGAAAGCATTTTTCCGTGTGGCGAAAGCTGGATTCAGCCAGAAGCGCAAGCAACTCAAAAATGCGCTTGGTGGTGGGTTAGGCATTAAATCACGGGAAGCGGGCGACATTATCGAACAAGCAGGGATTGACCCGCGTCGCAGGGCAGAGACACTAACCATTCAAGAATGGGGGGCGCTCACACGGGCGGTGTATGCCACCGATGTGTAATCCAAATCTGACGTGTTTGTAATGCCCTGTTAAGTAATATATGTCATCGTAAGGGCATCTAAAGAATAGACACATAAACAAGCGAGATAGAGGCGGACAGTGACCAAACGTGTAAATACAACCTGGATGTGGGCGAATAGTCGTGGTGGTACAGGCGGTTTACAACTCCACACCGATGAAATGGTGCTCGAATGGTTTGACGATGCCGCTGGTTGTGCCTGTGCAGAATCTGTCGGCGAGCAGAGCATCGCTGTATTCCGTGAAAAAGGCGCGCTGGTGAGCGGGATGCCAGAGGATGTCCGCGAAGAGCTTGAATATACACTGCAAACTCTGGCGGAAACAACACCTTAACACCAAACTATGTAAGAAGTTTCTAAATTCCTTGTGAATATCTGTTGATTTTAATTCAGAAATCGGCAAAAGTAGTGTATCCTAGTATTGACATATTCCGGCGAAGGGGCTAGAATGCCCTTCACAAATATCGTGGGCCTATAGCTCAGCTGGGAGAGCGCTTCAATGGCATTGAAGAGGTCAAGAGTTCGAGTCTCTTTAGGTCCACCACTGTGAAAACCCCTTCGTCTTTCATTAACGGTGGGGTTTTTTGTTTATCGAGCGGTCACACGCAATAACAGAACACTCCGCCCAAAAACACACATGCGCCTGACGAAAGGTAGAGTTTCGTGACAAAAGAACAAGAGCAACGAAACATTCTCGACGACATCGCAGATGGTATCCGACAGGTTTTTGATGATATTGATCACCTGCTCAATCCAGAAAAACGTAAGCGAGAACGTGCGCGTGTGCCTGTACCTGTCCGTACACCGGATAGACGTGACCCACGCAACCGGCGTTAATCGCCCGTAACCCCTAAAAACATGATATTTTCCGGCGATATGCCTGCTTCAGGTATGTCGTCGCGTTCGTATTCAATGCCTCTAAGTGTATCTATGATAGCCAATGCACAAACACAGATTCTTTTGCTGGAAACCTTCATCTGTGTGACGTGTGCCCAATCAATAGGAAATAGTCTGATCTAAAGCCCAAAACCTCAATCATTCATGATAACACCTCATGATAAACTGTTTACGTTATAGGCAACGTCTACAGCAAAAGTGGAGGCAGACTTAGTGGAAAACATTGACTTCAAACCAAATTACTTAGAGTATACCTACCATGAAGGTAACGATCTTCATGTGTTCATCTTCAATGAATCTTCTCGTCGTGCGTTGGATGAGTGGCATCATAGTTTGCAGGCTATCTTCCCACAATATCAGCAAGGTAAGATCTGCAAAATGTTGTTGGACATTACTGATTCGGGTATGCAACCGATGGGTTATGCCATGCAGAAAGCGCGCAAACTTCAGCGTGAGCTGGGAACTCTGCCCCATACCCGCTACGCCTTTCTGCACCAACCAAACGCACTGACAACGATGATTAACACCTTTTTTGAGATTTTACGCACCCGTGGCGAATTACGCTTCTTCCGGGCTGATGAGCGCGACCAGGCACTTGAATGGTTACAACGCGAGTAGAGTAGGCTACCCGCCACTATCGATGCCCCAAAACGTCAGTTCGCCACGAAAATGCGTGATGAAAAGTGTTGAATCCTGACTAAAGCTAGCAAGCCCGACACTATCGAACTCGCGTAGGCGTTCCCCTGTGACAACATCCACCAATAACGCCCCACCAATGACATCGACAACCGCTATCTGCTCATCAGGGCTGAAAAATATGCCATCCACAGATGTATCTGCTACGGATACAAACGTTGTTGTGTCTTCGCGCTCAAAGATAATGCCCGGCTCCCCGTTTTCATCGGGTGCAAGCATCGCGATAATCTCCCCACTTTCGCTAAAGGTGAAGGCATTGCGGGCAAAGCTGAACAGCGTTTGTGCGGGAGGTACCGCGCTCATCGCAAAATGTAGTGTCCCCGCGAAGGGTAAGGGATTACCATTGTCATCCTCAAAACGGGCGGCGATGCCATCATCCACCAGTTGATAAAATCTGCCCGTAAATGTATCGAGCGCAGTACCCATTTCACGGTTAATCTCCAACCGTTGGGTCTGTATCGTCGCGGTGCCACGCCCTGTAATCCGCAAGGGTTCACCATCGAGATTAAATGTGATATTTGCTAGGTCGCTTAATGCGGCGGTCAACTCACGCGGTCTAAGCTGAACATAACCATTTACTTCCGGTGGAATGCCGACAAAATCGATATTAATCGCGAAAGTTTCACCCGCTTCGGTCAGAAAAAAGGCTGTGCCGCCATTATCGACCACCCATAAGCCATAGTCTTCGCCGTTGCTGAACGCCGTCCAATCATATTCGATTGCCCCTGCGCTCATCGTTTCAATGCCCATAATACGTTCAAAATAGGTGGCTTCGTCCAACAGAAGCGGGTCACGCTGTGCCTCCGGTTGACGATAATCCCACGCATGTACCAGCGGTCCATACACCGTCCATAATGACTCACCATCCGGGCTAAATCGGAAGGGAATAAACCCATCACGCTCGCCCCAACTATAGGGATACCCGACGCTCCCGTATTGCTCGCCAGTGGCAACATCAAACAGATAAATTTGGCTACGATCTGTATTGATAGCATCGATTAAACCATTGGGGTTCACCGCCAACACGCTTCCATCAGGGCTAAACTGCACATCTCCGCCCGCATAACCCAGCGCCACACGATTGAGGATTTCGCCGTTCGCCATATCCCAGAAGGTGAGCGCTAATCCGTTAATCGTGACCAGAATCGACCCATCGGGGCTGAAGGCGACACTATCACGCAATACATTCGGTGCTTGTTCAATCACCACCGGCACCTGTGGATTATTCACATCATAAAGCACATAGCCACCGGGACCGCCCAGAATGAGTGTGTTGCTGTCCGGTGACCATGCCGCTGTCGCCACAATCGGAAGTGGTGTTTCTACGGTCAGCAATGGGACAAGTTCGGGCGCGTTCTGTGGGGTAATCGGCACACGGTCAGCTAAATCATCCTGCGCGTTGAGGCTCAACACAGCCAAAAACAAGAGGCATAACAATAAAATTCGGCTTACTTTGCGGAACATACCAATAATCCAATCATGTCTTCAATTTGTCGGGGATTTGTCATCTGTATCATTCATCCAGACGAAGTCTTATGTGCGAAAAATCATAGAGACATACCCGCGCGTATTGTACCGTGTTTCATACGGTGGGCAGATAATTTGTCATGTTAGGACATCCGCACAAATAAACGCAAAATACTCGATTTGGCTTCTCTCCATAGCAAATTGAGTGGAATTAAACCCTCTTCGGGATTAAATATTCGATGTATTCTTTTCAGGTTACCACACCCTCGATGATATACTCAGCTCTCAATTGGGAATCTTAAAGGAACAGTTATGCCTCACACACGATTGGATATTCAGGCTGAAAAATTTCTGATTAACGGTAAGCTCACTTATTCTCAGATAACGAATACAAAAGAAAATGCTCACGGTCTGTTGATGAATGCTCGTTTTATTCAAGGTATTTTTGACGACAAAGCACAGCCAGAACGCTTTGCAATTTTCGGGCATGGCGTATGGGATCCCGAAGCGAACACCGATCGGCTGATTGATGCATTACCGCAATGGTATGCTTATGGATTACGCGCATTTACAGTTGGGTTACAGGGTGGCGGTCCCGTACTTACACTTGATGACTGGAGCACAATTGATAACAACCCTTTTGGACATGATGGTACCAATTTTGATCCAGCCTATGCTGGAAGATTACACCGATTACTCAAGGCGGCGGATCAATTAGGGATGATCGTCATCGTGAGCATGCTTTACGCATCTCAGGGCGCACGATTACACGATGGTCGTGCGGTTCGCAATGCTGTAACCAGTGCTTCAAGATTCTTACGTGACGGTGGGTATTCAAATGTCATTATTGAAGTCGCCAATGAACATAGTCTGGATGGTTTTTCTATACATCCAATTATACAGACAGATGAAGGCATCGCCTTACTCATCGACCTTGCCCGTAAAGAGTCCGGTGGACTGCCTGTAGGCTCAAGTGGTGCCGGTGGGTATATTAGCAAAGAAGTCGCCGAAGCCAGCGATGTTATTCTAGTACATGGCAACGGCTTAGTGCGCCAGAGTTACTATAATATGATAAAGCGTGTGCAAGCATGGAACTTCCAGAAACCGATTGTTTGCAATGAAGATTCACCGCGTTTTACACACCTCAAAGTTGCTTATCAGACACAGACATCATGGGGATATTATAACAATCATACCAAACAGGATGTACCACCCGATTGGACGATCACACGTGGCGAAGATACCTATTTTGCACATCGTATGGCACAGGGTATTGGTCTCTCCGTACCAGAATTACCGGAAGAAGAGCACTATTATTTGCAAGGGTTTGAACCCCACATGATCCATAAGGGCAGGCGATGGATTCGGCTTTCTGCTCTATACCCTGAGCGGATCGACACAGTGGAATACTTCCGCAATGGTGTGCCGATGGGCATAGCTTATGATGAGCCGTTTTATCCAGATTATATAGAAACATGGATTCAAACACCTATTATCATGCAACCGGAAGACTCAGTATTTACTGCCCGCATCACACTCTTTGATGGACGCGTAATCGAGAAGCAGGTCAATCTGACGTAGTAAATCCTACATATGATACCCATATTTACGCAGTGCCACGCTGATAATCCGGTCAATCAATTGAAATGCTTGATCGTCGGAGGCAACCCGATTGCGGACAGAGGCATCCGCAAGTAAATTTAACTCTTTGAGAATATGCTCATCCTTATAACGGATGTTATCAAGCACCAACACGCCGCCTACAACTAAGGGTAAATACACATCCGTAAATGTCAATTCAATGTCCGGGTCCCATAACATGCGTACAATTTGATCGCCATAGGCGGTAATGTCCGCGTGCGTCCCCAGCTCGATGTTCATAAAATGATGGATCAAGCTAAAGCCATGAATCACGGCATCGCGCAAGACCTCATCATAGAGGCGATCAGCTAATGTTCTGGGCACATTCTGCACAAGATTCGGGCGCGATGCCAGAAGGTTCAGAAAGCTCCGGCACCATCCGGGTAAATCCACCGGCAAGCCATCATTTGACCAGCCTTCGCGCAATGTGTTGACGAGGTCAAAGTAGGCTTCACCCTCATACAGATACTTACGATCCGGCACGGTTTCCAGCATATGCACCAATAACCGCGTGATAAATTTTCCTTCAACTTCCGAAATTGTATAGCCAGCTTTGCTGAAGCGCGACATCGTAGTCTGGTAAAACGGGGCGCTGAGGCGTTTGCGTGTTAATTGGGGCAATATCTCGTCTTCGAGTTGCTTCTGGTTACGCTCCAATAAATGACGCGAGTCTGCATTGTCATCCAGCGACCATAACGACATCCAATCTGCGCCTTTCGGTGGTAGGTGCGTCTTACGCTCACTTTTCTTAATTTGTAGCGGGAGCGCAAGGCGTGGGCTAAAGAGCATACCCGTCATACCGGTTAACATGCCGGTGTTAAACAATCCACGTTTACCTGTGTGAAAGGTCAATTTACGCAATTTTGTAATGCGGGCTAATGCCTGTTCGGAAAAGTTGAAGTAATAATCAAGGCTGGGCGGTTGCTTGCTGGTTGTACGGATCGTTTTTGCCTCACCACCGGTTTCAGTACCCACCGTCACATCCAATGAGAACTTTCCACGACGAGCAGAAGGTCTCACCGCGATTGGGATCATCGCAAAGCCGACCTCTGCGGGACGCAATAATACCCGCATCTGATGGGTGCGAGGCACAAGAATTTCATCCAATAAGGCTCCACCAGAAACATCCAGCGAAATTGTGGTGGTCACACGTACATCCACCGTATTTTGCATCAACACAAACAATGTGAAAATCTCGCCAGTCATGACAGTGTTTGACAGTGCGGCAACAGCACATTCAACATGATCCACACTAAAACGTGTGCCACCCGTCAAATACCCCAGAATATCCGGGTAATTTGGTTTCGATTTCGGAAATACCATATGCGTAATCAACCTTCATGAACAATGATTACATTATGGCGTGTTTTATTCGTAATAACGAAAAACTTTTCGTAAGAATTTTCTAACGCACATAATTTATGTGTGTTTTTGAGCATCAAAAACGGGCGCATCGTTATCAGGATACGCCCGTAGGTTTGCTATAGTGTATCATGTGTGTGTTGTCGCCTGTGGCTAAAAGTCCTTCGTGAGCCAATAGACGCTCTTGCGTGTTGCGCCCGTGTCGAACAGATTCACCACATTTTTCGGTACATCTTGCACCGTGCCCGTGATCGCGTAGCCCATTTCTACAAAGAAGGCGACACAATTAGTGGTGCGAACGCGACTACGGAAGCTCCCGCGTGATCGTGCCAGGTCTTCTGACATCTGTACCAGACGTTTACCAATACCCTCGTTTTGCAAATCATCTTCTACCCAGAGCATGTCGATCACCAGCACATCCTGATAGATCACCGCGGATAATCCCGCCATCACGTCGCCTTCAACATCATCCATGCTGATGTCTACGGGGAAGGCATCGGGACTGTGATTTTCTAGCGCGGGCAACACATCACCGATGCGACGCGCCAGATATTTGCGGAAGAAAATGTCTGTTTCATGTGTTGTCGTAAACTGGTAAGTCCCACTGTCGCGGTATTCGTACCCCAGTTTCAAGATTTTGTTAGCCATTCGGTTGTAACCCTTCAAGTAAAATCGCCGTATGAGTCAATTTTTGGTTTGTAATCATCTGTCGGGTTGAGCTTTCAACGCTAATGGTCGCTGAAAGGGCGATAACCAATGTGTATTTCTGTGCGTGTCTAAAGTGTCTCAGTGTGCACACGCTCACCTGTATGCAATTCGCCACTTTCTAAGAAGTGTTGCAATTCTTCTACACGGGCATCAATGAGAAACGGTGCCTGTTCACGGATTTTCGGGTTATGTATGTTCCCCGCAACCCATCGGCACGATGCCACATGACGGGCGGCGACAAATGCATCAATGTGTTTCATGTGATCCGGTGATTGTGGGCGTATGCTACTATAGCCTTCCCACAGTGCCTGCCGTTGTTGTCGATACACAGGTGCATAATGTGCGCCCCATAAAAACGGCGCAAGATCATACAAAAAGTAACCCGTCGCGCAATCGTCAAAGTCGATCACAGCAATGTCGTCGCCATCGAACAAGACATTTTTAGCGATCATATCGGCGTGGATCATGCCGTAATTGTGGGTATCTGTGCCGATCATATCCATCGTTTCCCGTACTTTTGCCGCTACCTGTTGTAGTGTAGTTCGTTGCTCATCGGTAAAAAGTTCATTTTCCGCATCCGATTGATACGGTGACTGTTTCCCGAATATGCCTTCCCAGTTAAGCGCCGGACGGTTGAAATCTCCAGCGGACGCAATCTGTTCAGAATGATTATGTAGGTGCCCTATAAACGCGCCCAGTTGCTGTGATTGTGCCGGTGTCATCTCAACAGCACGCTTGCTTTCGCCCGTTATCCACCCGAACAATACCGCGTATGTTTGCTCATCTTCGGTGAGATCACCCGTGTAAACCTCAGCCAACGGTTGTGGAACGCGCAAGGTTGTGTCGCGTCGTATCGTGTTTAGCCATGCCAGTTCACCAGCGATTTGCGAATGCGTGCGGTTGTTTGGTCGATGCACACGTAAGATCGCTTTTGTATCGCCTTCAACCGCATAGACTGCGTTATTGGTGTAATTGAGCATTGTCAATGTCGCGCCTTGCATCCCAAAATGCTGAAGTGTCCTGTGAGCAAAGTTCAGCAAATGGTCTAATTTTTGGTCACGATCTAATGCTTTAAATGTCATTTCCAGTTTTCCTAATATTTTGTCAGGTGCTCATCGCTCAGTACAAACAAAAACAGCCACGTGTCGTCGTGGCTGTCAGGAAAACCGGTCAATTTCCGGTAGATTATCTCAGGTCAAAATGTCCGAGAATCACAAAACAGCCACGAGAGAGGCATGAAATCGCCTTTTCTCCGCGACTGCGCGATTGCTATAGGGACCTGTGTTTCGTTAGGGTTCTATCGCACGCAATCAGCAGGAGTTGGCGAATTCATATTGAATCCTCCCTGAAGGATGGTGAGTTGAATGCCATTTGGGCTCAAGAAATTAACCATTTACAACCTTCTTTCCTGCTAAAATCTGCAAAAAAATTTTGCGAACGTCGATAGAATAGCATGGAATGCGCCGATAAGTCAACCTTATCAACCAAATTGCCCTTTAGTGACCTGTAATGAACTATTTCCAAGAAAACGCCGATTGCTTGGTGGGAATTTGTCACCTCATTATTATTCTACTTGTCATGATTTGCTTTATAACGGACAGGATAATCCTTTCCCTACAATCTATTTCCGGTGTGTAGGGACAGCAAGAATCCTGTCCGAAATTCAAAAACTATCAATTCCCATGGATACGTGAACAATTAACCACCTAATTTTTACATAGATAGAAGCCCATCCCTGCACATCATTATGAGACGTGAGGGACGGCGCTTTTTACTGCGAAGACTAACTACATGATTGAAAATAGTGGATTCTCAAACTTGCCCGCTAATTTCGATGTTCGCGCCAGTGATGGCGACTGAGGCATCGGACTGTAAGAAGACCATCAAATCTCCAATTTGTTCCGGCGTGACCCATTTACTGAAATCAGCGTCGGACATATCGTTGCGGTTCGCCGGTGTGTCGATGATGCTCGGTGAAACACCATTTACCCGTATATTCTGCTCGCGTAATTCCAGCGCCATACTCTCTACAATGCGGGTGGCGGCGGCTTTGCTGGCGACATAGGCGGCTTGATTTTTCGCGCCTTTTTTACCGGATCGTGCGAGTACAGCGGTGATGCTCCCCGTTTTGTCATTTTCTACGAAGTA
This sequence comes from Anaerolineae bacterium, assembly GCA_034435575.1. GTDB lineage: Bacteria > Chloroflexota > Anaerolineae > Aggregatilineales > Phototrophicaceae > JAVJSU01. The sequence goes on along the minus strand of DAOTXB010000467.1, from coordinate 1,653 downwards.
ATTAGCGAATTTTCCCGCGACGAGATAGACCACACGGGCGTTTAGGGTCATCATTTTGTCGTAAACATCCATATTTGTGGCATGTACAGGATCGCCCATTGCAAAGCCACCCACCGTATGAACAATGCCGTCAATTTCGGTGAATTGGTCGATGATGTGATTCAGTGCGTTCTCGACTTCTTCTTCATCGCTTAAATCTGCTGGAAAGCCCTTATAGCATTCCGTGTCGCCACCCAATGCCTGAATACAATCGGCGAGGCTATCCGGGTTACGTTCCACCAGCGCCAAACATGCGCCCGCCTCTGCTAATTTTTTCGCCACCACCTGACCTAATCCACCACCTGCTCCGGTCAGGACGATCACTTTACCTTTGAGTTCATCTGTCATTATTTATCCCTCTATTCGTTATATGGCGCTTTATATGATGCAACTATAACGAACAACGTTAGGATATGCTTTCAGGAGGTTTTAATGAAAAGAATCGGCTAGGGCTATGAACGGACGAGATGTAATTGTTCATCAAGATCATCGGTGGTGAGTTCAGCAATTTCAGGGATAGGGACAATTAACGGACGTTCAAGATGGGGATGAGTGGTGATGGTGACGGAAATGTGGAACGCTTGTTGGATGGTTTCCGGCGTAAATACGGCTTCTGCACTTCCTTCGGCGACGATATGTCCCTGATTTACAATCACGACACGATCAGCATATTGTGAGGCGAGGTTGAGATCATGCAAAATCGCCAGTACACCAACCCCTTCGCCAGCAAAACGCCGTGCTATACGGAGTGTGCTATGTTGATGCGCGATGTCAAGATTATTGGTCGGCTCATCAATCAACAGATATTGCGCGTTTCCCTCAACCGGTTCCCAGATTTGAGCCAACACCCGCGCTAATTGCACCCGTTGACGTTCCCCACCGGAAAGTGTGGTATATGAACGCGCTTCCAGATGATCGACATGGGCGGCGGTCAGCGCTTCGCGGGCAATTTCATAATCACGAGGATGCTCAATCCCGCGAATGTGAGGGGCGCGTCCCATCAAAACAATTTCGAGGGCAGTAAAGGGCGCGTTAAGGACAGAGCTTTGTGGTAATACCGCCCGCACCCGTGCACGATCTTTCATCCGCCATTGTGACAGTGGTCTGCCGTTCATCACGACCTGTCCATGATCGGGTGTCATATCGCCACTCAACGCCTTCAAAATGGTGGATTTACCGGCACCGTTGGCACCAATAATCGCGACAAATTCACCCGGAGAGACATCTAGCGAGACATTCTCGATAATGGGCGTTGCTTTGCCACGTACACGCACGGTTAGCTGATGGGCGGATAAAGTCATGTCGCGCTTTCGTCACATATTTCACAAACTCTGCATATCATAGCATAAAATGTAGCAAAAACGGATAAAATCTATATAAATCTCTCACAATTTATATATCTGCTGTAGATTTATGCAGAACGCAAACAGGCGCAGAAGCTCGCTCCACGCCTGTTATTTGTTCTTGTTATGTTGTAACGATTAGCGGGTGACCTAAAACTGAAACTCGCCGCTTACTGGCACAACTTTATGGCTGTAGTTCTCTACATAGTCCATTAAGCGGTCATGTAACGTTGACCACTGATCGCTTTTGAGGATGTGACGCATTGACTTG
>DAOTXB010000466.1:0-3093 GCA_034435575.1 Anaerolineae bacterium | reverse complement strand
AATAACATGGCAATCGACGATGTGAGTATCCCTGAGATCGGCTATTTTGACGATTTTGAGCAGGGTGCGGGCAATTGGGTGGCAGAGGGCTGGATGCGGATTGATAACCGATTACCACAACGCTATCATCTGATTGTCATTTACAGCGATGGTGATACGTTTGAACTTTGGCGGAAAATAGGCACAGGCGAGTCATCATGGACAGTGCCGATAAATCCAAACATGGATACAGGCTGGGTCATCCTCGCGCCGATGGCGGATGTGACCACCGTGCCGATGCTCTCCACACTCAGGATCACGCAGGAGTAAACTGTTATAATCAGGCACAGTCAAATCAGCACTCAATTTAAGGAGGCTACATGAGTTTGCAGGGAAAAACCCTATTTATTACTGGCGCAAGTCGGGGAATCGGCAAAGCGATTGCGCTCAAAGCCGCACAGGACGGTGCCAATATTGTGGTCGCCGCCAAAACCGCAGAGCCACACCCGAAATTAGAGGGCACGATCTACACCGCCGCCGATGAAATCCGCGAAGCAGGTGGGCAAGCATTGCCAATCGTGGTTGATGTGCGCGATGAGGACAATGTGCAAGCCGCCATCGACCAGACCGTGAAGGAATTTGGCGGGATCGATATTCTGGTCAACAACGCCAGCGCAATTAACCTGAACGGCACAGAAGCACTCCCGATGAAACGCTATGACCTGATGCAATCGGTGAACACACGCGGGACATTTCTCTGCTCAAAGCTGGCGGTTCCACACCTAAAAAAAGCAGATAACCCGCATGTGTTGACACTTTCACCCCCGTTAAATCTGAATCCGCACTGGTTTGCGAATAATGTTGCCTATACCATCTCGAAATATGGCATGAGTATGTGTATGTTGGGCATGGCAGAAGAATTTAAGGATGAAGGGATCGCATTCAACGCGCTGTGGCCCCGCACCACCATCGCCACAGCGGCGGTCAATAATCTGCTGGGCGGGGATGAGATGATGCAAAAAAGCCGTACCCCGGCGATCATGGCGGATTCGGCTTATATTATCTTTATGCGCAACAGCCGCGAGCATACGGGTAATTTCTACATTGATGATGAGGTGTTACAGGCGGAAGGCGTGACGGATTTTAGCAAGTATCGTGTTGATCCTGACCTGTCTGATGATGAACTGATGCCCGACTTCTTCCTTGATTAGCGAATATTACTTACACACAGTATAGAATCACCATCATAACTATAAGTCTAATAAATACCTCATGCTGAACCATAAGGTAAAATACCAACCAGAGGTTATCCAACCCGCGTTGTGGCTATTTTCAACCACAATCTAAGATAGTTCTATTCTCCGTAGGAAGGTTATTCTGCTTGTCTGTGGGTTCAGCCACAGGCGAAAGCTACATATTGAGCATGCAATTTTGATGCGATCACCCCTATGAATTTGAAGTAATTAAAATGTTATGGTGTGCCTGCGATAGTATGTTACACTGACAACGCATCACAATAATGGATAAAATAGTGCCGAAGCCATGTGGTTATCTGGCATAGATAATGAAAAATTTACAGTGAGTAATCCCAATTATGAGTGAAATGAGTTCAGAAGCCCCACAGGGCATTGTTAATGACTTCATGACCCCGCGTGAGCGCCTACTACGACGTGTTTCTCGTATTTTGTTGATCGGTGCAGGGGTGAACATTGCGCTGGTTATCGTATTGATCGTGGTATCCGCGTTGGCGGCATCATCGACAAATACCAATCTGTTGAACACATTAGCAGATTTCACAATGGCGCGTTTTACCAATTTTGTCAGTAATTCTGGCAAGGATATGGCGCTATTGGCAGGCGTGTTAACCATCATCCTCAATATTTGCGCCCTGTTGGTCGCCATGATTGGCGTATTGGCACAGGAAATCTGGGGGGTGGTGGTGACGGGGATTGCCGTTGTCGCTAACGTGATCGCGCTGATCTTGTTGGGTTTCTTCCCGGCGCTGATTACGATCATTTTTGCGGCATACGCGGGCTATCATCTAATACAAGATTTTCACGCTTTTCGTACCAATCCGGTCATGCTCAAGGAATTGCGCGAACGCATGCGTGGCGCACGGGCATTCGTCGTCATCAGCATTTATCTGGGGTTGATGAGTGCTTTTGCGCTTCTCCTCTATTTGATCCAACGTGGTGTGGTACAGAATGAAGGCTCATCCGCTACCGGTGAATTAGGGCGTATTCTTTTCGCTGGTGTGGTTGGTGTGGAACTCTTACTCATTATCTTCATCGCTCCGGCGTTTACCTCTGGTGCGGTGACCGGTGAGCGCGAACGTAAAACCTACGATCTGCTACAGATCACTCTTTTACCCCGCTCTTCGTTCATCATTGGCAAGCTGGAATCTGCCTTGAGCTATATCTTCCTGTTGTTGATGGCGGCGGTGCCGTTGCAGAGTATCGCATTTCTGTTCGGCGGGGTTAGTGAGACTGAATTGGTGCTGGCGTTTATCATCCTTTCGGTCACGGCGATTACGCTCGGTGTGTTGGGTTTGTTCTTCTCTACGATTGTCGAACGCACATTGACCGCCAGTGTACGCTCATATACGGTCGCGTTTATTATCTTGCTCGGTATTCCGATTGTGCTCAGTCCGGTGGTTAATATTTTTACCAACGCGGTTAACGGTACAGGGTCCAACCTGACCAGTTCACCATTAGTAGAAGCGACCTTGATCTATCTGGGCGGTATATTAGTGAGCCTGAACCCGATTGCGACTGCGCTCACCACACAACAATTGCTGGTGGAACAACAAACTCTCGATTTCTGGACAGCGACATTGGCAAGTAACGGAAATACCATTCCGGTGGTATCGCCGTGGATTAGCTTCACGGTCATCTATTTGACCATTTCTGCCGTGCTAGTTGTTCTGGCTGTACGCCGGATGCGCCGGATGGAAGAAATCGCCGAGTAAATATTGTGCATGCGTAATACAAAATATGTGTTGTAAAGCGTATAATAAAAACATAAAGGGCATACAAACATAGTAGACGCGGAGATGCACAGATGCCAATTACAGTGGACTGGTATGACGAGGCAGGTAGAATCGTTGTCTGGAAA
>DAOTXB010000465.1:0-3877 GCA_034435575.1 Anaerolineae bacterium | reverse complement strand
ATTAACTTACCTCAATCCGGGCTGGGAATATGCGTTAGAAAGTCAGGATAGCGTATCATTAGAAGCCTACCCGACATCCTTCCAGAATTGCGGGTCTGCCATCGGCTTAACGCCAACACCACTCCCTGCCACAGAACCGAATACCGAATCGGATGCGTAAAATAAAAACGGGACAATTTACACACTGCCCCGTTTTTTCGGTTATCTCATCTAAAAACTAACGACTGATAACGGATAACTCATTTACCGCACGGTAAACGTACACGATCCCTCTTCTACTGGATTTCGTGTGCCCGGTCCAAATTGCTCAAAACCGTCGCTAATGGCTTCGCTCCACGTCGCACGATAGGTGATGAGGTAATCGCCAGCTTGCAATGGACCATAGGGCACAAACCAGTATTTCACCCAGCTACTCCCCTCTTGTCGCGTACCAATGCCAAATTGTCGCCATTCCAGCAATTCATCATTGATGCGGATCTCGTAACTGACCGCATTCAAGTGTTGGTCAATCAAGTCCGGTGCGCTCATATACCATGCCCAATACACATCAATTGTTGACCCAGCGGCAAGGTTATTCGGCGCAGAGATTCCAAACGCACGATTATTGCACAGCGCGAACACATCCACACCGTCAACAACCTGTGCATTGCCCGTGTTTCCACCAGTAGAAGCACTTGTTGTTGCTTGGCTTGTCACCGTAACATTCGCGGACTGCGTGGGCGCGGGCACATTGGGCGATTGTCCGGTTGGGCTAGCCGTCGCTTGTGGATTCGGACGTGGTGTAATGATGCTGATTCCACCTGCCAGAGCTGTCGCCGTTTGATACAACGCGGTAACATCACGCACGGGGAGCAGAGGTCGTGTAGCAGTTGCTGACACTTCACCCGTCCCGTCTGTCTCTGCAACAGCAGTACCCGGCAGAGTTGGAGTCACCAGCGAATTCGGCGGAGTCGGTGTGACCGTTCCCCCACCCAATACCGCTGTCGGTAACGGTGTACCCTGCGCCAATGCGGTGAAATCCGGTGATGGTGTGAAGGTTGGAATTGGCGTATTCGTCGGCTGTAAGCGCACTAATGGCGCAGAAATCCACCCGCGATCACCATCTTCAAGTTCCACCTCATACCATGAACCGTCTTCGTTTTGTCCGAGTACAGTCACCCGTGTACCGGCATCCAACGCAATAAATGCAGAAAATGTCGTACCAGGTCCTTCGCGTACATTGACCGTATTCACAGAATTGATACTTCCGGTGATCGGTGGAGTTGCAGTAGGCACAAGTGTATCTGTTGCGGTTGGCGGCACCGGTGTAATTGTGGGCGTAAACGTCCGCGTGGGTAACGGTGTCAGGCTAGCAAATGGTGTTGCGGTCAGTCGTGGAGTCAGGCTGACAATCGGCGCGAGTGTATCAGTAGGTGGAATGTCCTCACTAGCACTTTCTCCATTACACCCTGCCAGCACAAATATCACGATCAGTATAAGCGTCAAACGTCGCATAGTATTGACACAATCCATATCCTATAATGAACATTAAACATTTTTTACTGTGTTATCGCTCTATTTTATCCCATCCTGAGCTTTTCGACAGGCATTTGAACATGACTTTTGGACTACGCTTTTTGTTCTTCGGACTACTTATCGCCATCAATCTAACCATAACCGCCCAAAATGACGACCCAATCACCATATTACCGGACGATCCAACTATCATCACACTAGCGGGGGAGATCACCCCAACGACGGTGACTTTTGACGCACAATCCGGCGACGTGATTACCCTAACCGCTAGAAACCTGAGCGATCCTGACCCGGTTGACCTTGTTTTAGAGATTTTACGCCCGAACGGACAACGGCTTGCCTTTAATGACGATCATTTCTTGACGGAAGACACCCAACTTGCGCCGGCTGATTCTGCCATCCAGAATCTAATTCTGCCGGATGATGGCACATACACCGTTTTCGTGAACAGCTATGGCGGTATTTTCGCCACTGAAGCAGAAATCACCTTACAATTTGTCGATCTTTTTGCGGTGGAAACCCTAGAAGCCAGCGATACCGTCACACAACTGCGGGCAAAGCTCCCGCGTTATCAGACCTTTAGCACAACACTAACGGTTACAGCTAATCAGACCATGACCATCACCGCACGCGATATCTCTGGCACACTTGATCCACGCGTAATCATCCGTGATGAAAACGGGACAGTCATTGCTGAAAATGACGATCACAACTCATCTGCCGTTGATTTGAACGTGTTCGATTCGCGTCTCATCCTCCAAACGGAAACGGACACAAATTGGGTCATCAATATAGTGGATTTTCTGGGACGTTCAGGCGATTTTTCGCTTGAAATCATGTCAAATTAGGGGCTTGACCGTCGTTATGCGTTATGTTAATATTTGAAACGTAATGAGCCTGTAGCTCAGTGGATAGAGCGTTGCGCTACGGACGCAAAAGTCGGGGGTTCGAATCCCTCCAGGCTCGCAGGTAAAGTCAATCCAACATGGGTTGGCTTTTTTGATTCTTAGAGTTCAGTATTTACGCAAATGTTAGTCTATTACCACCCGGCGATTAGCAATCGCACCAGAACGCACCATGCCCCACACAGCCTCGATATACGGGTACAATACCGTGTCATGCTCAATAAACGGCACCTGTTCACGAATCATAGCGTAAACGGGGCGCGTCCCCCGACCCATTTTCGCGTCGGGCATCACTTGCTTTCTAAAATCAATACCCTGTGCGGCGGACATCAATTCAAGTGCAATAATACGCTCCACATTCTTGTTGATATTGCGGGCTTTCAGCGCGGCAGTCACCCCCATACTGACATGATCTTCCACATTAGCAGATGTCGGGATCGTATCTACGCTAGCAGGATGCGCCAGAACTTTACTTTCTGTTGCGAATGCGGCGGCTGTGTATTGTAAGATCATGAACCCGCTATTAAGTCCCCCGTTTTGAGTCAGAAAGGCGGGTAACGTCCGTGTATTACTCGCCTCATCAATCAAGCGCATAATACGCCGTTCGCTCATATTCCCAATCTCACTAATTGCAATCCCAAGATAGTCCATGGCAATCGCCAATGGCTCGCCATGAAAATTCCCGCCTGAGATAACGTCAATCTCACCACTTTCCTCATCAATAAAAATCAGAGGATTATCGGTCACAGCGTTAAGTTCAGTCTCGAAAACCCAGCGTGCATATGCAATTGCATCACGCGAAGCACCATGTACCTGCGGGATGCAACGCAACGTGTAAGCATCCTGAACATTCATCGAACTATGCGGGCGCTTGAAGGTACTGCCATCAAGCAAATTTCGCAGATTTTCTGCACAATCCATCTGGCGTGGGAAGGGACGCAATTGATGAATACGGCTATCAAAAGCGCGGTCAGTGCCATTCAACGCTTCAAGGCTCATGCATCCGGCAATATCCGCCGTTATACTAATTGCCTCGGCACGGGCGGTTTCTAACACCCCAATCGCGCACATGACCGATGTGCCATTGGTAAGCGCCAATCCTTCTTTTGCCGCGAGCGTAATCGGCTTTAAGCCAGCTTTATGCATCGCCGTCCTGCCATCCATGTGTTCGTCCTGATAGACCGCATGTCCTTCGCCGATGAGTGGCAATGCCATGTGTGCCAGCGGTGCCAGATCGCCACTTGCACCTAGCGACCCTTTTTCAGGAATCACCGGATGCACACCGGTATTCAACATCGCGAGCAAAAGTTCAAGCGTTGCCAGCCGGATACCCGAATAGCCCTTCGCCAACGTATTCGCACGTATAAGCATGATCGCACGGGTTAACGGGCGCGTATATGGGTCACCCATCCCAACCGCATGACTCACCAGAATGTTGCGTTGCAGTTGCTCCACAT
>DAOTXB010000464.1:0-1863 GCA_034435575.1 Anaerolineae bacterium | reverse complement strand
TGCTTGATGTTGTTTTGAGTTGTTCCAGCAACAGATTTGCCGCGTTCACGCCGATGTCATACTTCGGTTTCGCCACTGTTGATAATGGCGGTGATGTCGCAGATGCGGCAAAAATATCGTCCATGCCGATAATCGAAATATCATCCGGTATGCCCCACCCCAGTGCATGGGCAGTTTGCATCGCCCCAATGGCAAGGATGTCATTCGCCGCGAACACTGCAGTTGGTGGCTCCGGTAAATTGAGCAATTTGTGCATCGCGTCTGAACCGGCTTGTAAGGAAAATTCGCCGTAGATGACAAGGCTTTCATCGAGCTTGAGTTGTTTGCGTGCTAGAAACGATAAATAAGAGTGATAGCGGGTGGTCAATTTACGCCGTGCAGATAACCCTGCGATGAGTCCGATGCGTCGATGACCGAGTTCATACAGGTAATTGAGTGACTCCTGTACGGCGGTTTCGGTGTCACTACTCACAGTGTCTAAATCAGGATAATCGTTCTGGCTACCTAATATCACTAGAGGAATGTTGATGTTATTCACATCCGTCAGAGAAGCATTCGTGGGGTTGATGATGACTCCATCAAAACGATTATGGCGCACCATTTTAAGGTAGCGTGTTTCGATGGCAATGTCCCATTCACTGTTGACTGTGACGACGGTGTAATCGTGCGCTTCGAGCGTGTCCTGTACGCCTCTGGCAACTGCGGGCCAAAAGGGATTGGTGATGTCTGGAATAACCAGCGCGACCATGTAGGTTTTATCCGTCCGCAAACTGCCCGCGATAGCATTGCGTTCATAGCCCAATTGGGTGATCGCATCCATCACCCGCGAGCGTGTATCGTCGCTGACGATATTGTGCTGTCCATTGACAACACGCCCTACCGTCGCTTTAGACACCCCCGCAAGTTTGGCAACATCAATAATCGTTGGACGTTTAACCATAAGAAAAAGTCTTTAAAATAATCTATATTAGTGGTTGATCGCGTCTCACTGAGAACGTTCTCAGTTACTCATGAGCATACATCAAACACAAAAACCTGTCAACAAATTCATCAATTCGGCAGGGTCATATGATAAGATGACTATACATACTTTTCGCCTATAATGGTCTAAATAACCTTCCACGATCTCTTCACAAGACGACCACAATATCTCCATAATTGGCGGTTAAGATGATCATAGTTCGGGTGAATTATCACCATACCGATAGCGTTTTTGATGAATACTAGAGGAGACAAAATGAAAAATTTCCGTTTATGGGCATTAGTCGCGCTCTTGATACTTGCCCTTTCCGGCATGGTTTTACAAGCGCAAGATGTCTCAGTTGGCACTTTTGAGGAAGCGCCGTGTCCATTTGAGGTTGCGCCCGGATACACTGAGGGCACAGACATTACCTGTGGCTACGTCACTGTGCCGGAAGTCCACAGCGACCCGGATGGCGCGACAATCCGCATTGCCGTTGCCGTGTATAACAGTTTAGCGACTTCGCCTGCGGATGATCCACTTGTCATGACACAAGGTGGACCCGGTGGCTCAACACTGACCTTGTTCGGGGAACAACTCGCCGCAGTCGCTGATTTCTACCGACAGGATCGTGATGTCATTCTGGTGGAGCAACGTGGCACACTCTATTCAGAACCCAGCCTGACCTGCCCGGAATTAACCGACTTGGGCATTGAATTGCTGAATGACGACATGGAAGTGGAAGAAGCGTTGGCATTGCAGTTCGAGGTACTTGATGCATGTCGCACCCGCTTGATCGACGAAGGCGTGAACTTTGATGCCTTCGATAGCCTAGAAAATGCCGCAGATATACCGGTAATCGTTGATGCACTCGGTTATTCCGGTGAGTACAATTACTATGG
>DAOTXB010000463.1:0-33763 GCA_034435575.1 Anaerolineae bacterium | reverse complement strand
CCAGCAAAGCGCACCGCTGTAATTTCTGAGCCACGAACAAAGCGCTGTGTTTCTTTGCCGAACAGCAACATGCCAGCATTGGTTGGGCGCAATGACCCAGCGTTGTCAGCAAGGCATCCGCGCCGATAGAGAAATTCTTTGTGGTCTTTGTCATTGTTGCTTGATATTGAACGGGCATAGGCTTTAACCTTGTCCCAATGAATATCTTCGAGCGTTGCGCCGTATGTGATTTCTGATTCAAAACTGATTTCACCACGTTGGATCAATAAACGGTGCAAGTCCCGTGGAGTCATCGCGGTGTTTGATGTACCCTGTCGGTGTAGATAGCGTCCTTCTACAGAATATACATGGGGCATACCTGCGGGGATTTCCGCGATCACTACAGATTTATCCGATACTTCAGTTGCTTGGGGTAGAGGTATGATTAGCGATGGGGTAAGCGAGAGTGCCGCATTGATTATGCGATCAACGCTTTCCTGCACTTTTTTTACACCGATAACATCTGGTTTGTCCTGATTGTCGATCCCCATGATAAGTTTTCCACCATAGCCGTTTGCCATCGCCATAAGTGTGTGGGCAATCTTATCAGTTGTGATGGATTCGTCATACCATTCGAGTTTTTCGTCACGTCCATGATTCAGCAACGTTTGGACATCATCAAGGGCGATTGTATCAGTGGTTTCGGTCATGAGTCGCTATCCTCATCACTATCATTATATTGATCACGTTCGCGTCCATCGACAGGTGCAGATAATAATACCAGATTAATAACTTCTTGCATGTCTTCCACGAAAGTGATGTTCATATGTTTGAGCAATTTTGCTGGCACATCCGCTAAATCTTTTTCGTTGTCGCGCGGAATAATGACATTGGTCAATTGTGCACGCCTTGATGCGAGCAACTTCTCTTTAATGCCCCCAACTGGCAACACACGACCACGAAGCGTTATTTCGCCAGTCATCGCATAATCACTTCGTATTTTACGTTCAGTAAACGTGGAAATAATCGCGGTGGCTAGCGTAATCCCTGCGGAAGGTCCATCTTTGGGTACAGCGCCTTCGGGAAGGTGTACATGGAGGTCATAATTTTCAAAATCATCCGCCGGAACATCCATTTCTCGTGCGCGTGATCGCATATAACTGAGTGCTGTCTGTGCTGATTCTTGCATGACATCACCCAATTGACCCGTAAGAGTCACATTACCCTTCCCCGGTAGTAATGAGACTTCGATGGTGAGCACATCGCCGCCACCCGATGTCCACGCCAAACCGGTGACAATGCCGACACTGTCTTCACGATTTACACGCGATGCAATGAATTGTGGAGGACCCAGATAGCGTGTGATATGTTCCGCCCGAATATTTTTGGGAAAGCGCTTATTCTCCGCGAGTAAGCGTGTGGTTTTACGGCACACATTGGCGATTTCACGATCAAGATTACGAACACCTGCTTCATAGGTATAGTCACGAATAATCGTCGTGAGCGCGTCATGCTCAAATTTGACACGGCTTCCACTCAACCCGTTGGCTTCTAGCTGTTTGGGTATCAAGAAGCGCCGTGCGATATCGAGCTTTTCTTCCTCAGTGTAGCCAGGGAATTCGATGATTTCTAGCCGGTCAAGCAGGGCAGGTGGCATATTGTATAAATCATTTGCAGTTGCGATAAATAACACTTTTGATAAATCATAGTCCGTATCCAGATAGTGATCGCTAAACGCTCGATTTTGCTCCGGGTCAAGCACTTCGAGTAATGCGGAAGCGGGATCGCCACGAAAATCTGCGCCGAGCTTATCAATCTCATCAAGCATAAAGACCGGATTTACAGTACCTGCACGGCGCATTGTTTGGATGATGCGACCGGGCATTGCCCCAATATATGTGCGTCGATGTCCACGGATTTCAGCTTCATCACGGACACCGCCGAGACTAACACGTACAAATTCGCGTCCTAAAGCACTAGCGATACTCTTACCGAGCGATGTTTTGCCCACTCCCGGTGGACCTAGAAAGCACAAAATCGGGCTTTTCATCTTTCCTGCCGCGAGTTTACGGACTGCGATATGCTCCAAGATACGATCTTTGATTTTTGCAAGACCATAATGTTCTTGATCGAGAATGCTCTGTGCGCTCTGTAAGTCTAGGTTATCCTCACTTTCCACTGCCCAGGGAAGTGTGACCATCCAATCAAGATAAGTGCGGATAATCCCAACTTCTGGTGCCATCGGTGGCATCATGTTTAAACGACTCAACTCTTTTAGTGCTTTGCTATGGGCTTCTTTGGGTAATTTGGCGTTATCAATCTGTGAACTTAGATCGCTAACTTCCTCCTGAAAGATGTCTTCCTCGCCCAATTCGATTTGAATGGCGCGGAGTTGTTCTCTTAGATAGTGCTCGCGTTGATTGCGATTAATCTCACTATGGATTTGCCCACTAATCTCTTCTCGTAGTTCAAGCGTGTCGAGTTCTCTTGAAAGAAGTGCATTGATAAATTGAAAACGTTCGTTCAAATCGCTAATTTCTAACACGCGTAGACGTTCTTCGACCTTTATAGAAAGCACGGTGGTGACAAAATCGCCAAATAGCACCGGTTCGTCAAGCGATAATAGATACTTCACAATATCTTCTGAGATAACATCAGTAATGTCAGCAATTTGCTGGAATTGACTAGTTATCGATCGTATCAAGTCTTTAATATCATCTGGATTTGATTGAGTTTCTTCAATAATGCGGGCACGAACGCGGATTTCTGGATTTATTTCTATTACTTCGATGATCTCTACACGCCTACGCCCTTGAGTAAGCACGGTTTCATTGTCGCCTGATGTGTGGATGGGGTTTCCAAATGCGAATTCTGTGCCAAACGCGTGAAGCGAATCAGCAGAAATTTCGCTGAGGTCATTAAAGGGATGGCGCAAGGTGATCCCCACAATTGTCTTTTGTTCTTTAAGTGCGTTATGTACGGTATTGCGTGATTGCTTATCTGCGAGTGTCACTGGAAACAAAAGATCCGGATACAACACTAACCCGCTCAGGGGAATTGCTGTTGTTACAATCAACCCGTTTTCATCAGGTACACGATTAATGATATTTTGAAAATCGGCGGTGCCAATAGAATTACTCAAGTGCATGTTTCCTTGAATGACTAAATAGTGATAAAACGCTGAAGTAATTGAATAGTTTACCGATTGTTATACGGACTGTCTAGCATAGACACACTTGACCGATGCAAAACCTCTGCGCTAGACTGATTCGGCGTTTTCTAACGAAACCTAGAACTATGGGAACCATATTCGAATGCGTACTCCGATTGTGATAGCAATTTTCGTAGCACTCGTAACTGCGGGTGTACTGCTGTTTTTTAGCAATCTGCTTTTAGACCCTGACCGTCCATTAGTGGCATATATTGATGTTTCACCAACGACAATTTCACCCAATGCAGATGGGGTTGATGATGTTGCCTTGGTTGAATATGAGATTACCCGCAATGCAACGGTATCGTTTTTACTGGTTAATTCGAATGATAATGAATTTTACTTCCGTGAAGGGCAAAACCGCGCAGAAGATGAGTATCAGGTGCAATTCTCCGGTGTGGTTGATGGCTATGTTTTGCCAGATGAAACCGTTTTCGGGCAAATTATACGCCGACTAATCCCGAATGGTGTGTATACGTGGGTGTTCCGCGCTATTGCTGAGGATGATGGCGAAGAAGTTGTCATTTCCGGCGACATCACCATAAATGATGCGGATGCAATGCTCCCAGATCTTGTAGAATTTTCAGTAGCGCCCGATGTCTTTACACCAAATCAGGATGGCATTGATGATCGTACACAAATCAATGTTGCCATAACAAAAGATGCAGAGCTTAATGTCTATCTGCTCGATCAGGAAGGTAATCGTGTGTATATGGCGCGACGGGGAGAATGTCGTGAATTGGGTGAAGCAGGACGGCATTGCTTCGATTATGAAGGCGGGGTTGATCTTGGCGCAGACCCACCACCGGATGGGGAATATACTGTTGTCGCGGTTGCTCAGGACGAAGAAGGACAGATTATACGGCGTGAACAATCATTAGTTATTCAGGATGGGGGTAAACCACGCGCAGAGATTGTCCCACAGGTAACCGGTGCCACGGTAATATTTGAGTCACTGCCCTATGAGGAACGTTTTTATAGCGATGCTGAGGCGCTTGGTGATCTTGTAGAAGCACCGGATGATTCGGACTCGGTGACGATGAATGCGATCACAATGCAAGTGGGTGATATGCTCGTCTTCAAGCTCACGGTCAATAATTATGGACCTACACCTATTCGTACAGCCGGTCCCTGGCCCGGCACAGTGTACCAACAGATGCAGTCAGACGCGTCACTAGGCGAATATGAGCGTTCTGGTGTGTGGCGCGTTGGTATTGAGTGTGAAACCTCTGTACAGAGCTATCCGTGGCGTTGGGCAATTGGTTCGCAGGATAGTCTTGAAGTTGTCGAAGCACCCGATGGCGAGCTATTCTATTATTTACCTGCAGAGACACGGGCAGTCACATGGGGCGCTATTCGTTTAACAGAGATTTCCGAAGCTCAAAACCCGCAAAATTGTTGGGCTGGTCTCATTCATGAAGATGTCGCGATTACTTTGCTAAATCGTAATGTCGGACCGCGTGAGATTGAACTGGTTGACCCAACCGCACAAGATAGCGAAAATTCTACAAATGGTTAGAGGTTAACCGTTAAAAATGGATTGAGTGTGGTACGATTGCAAGTAGACATCATCTTCATGCAGGAGGGGGTTCCATGCCCGTGATTTCACGTAATTTAATCATTTTAGTGTTATGTGTTGTGCTTGCCGGTTGTGGCGGCAATGCTACGGATAATGTGCCAGAAGCTACAGCAGAACCGACACTAACGACTGAGGAACGCATTGCGTTTATCCCCGGAACAGTGGAAAATCCCCTGCAAATGGTGATTAAACCAGTACAAGGTGTCTTGGTGGAACTACAAACCATACTTGCAGAACTTACGGAAATGCCTGCTGAAACCATTAAACGTGATTTTCGTCTACGTGAAGACCTCGGGCTTGATGATAATTTATCTACCCTTAGCGAGCCGATTACGGAATCATTTACTACCACACTTTCTGATGCACAGACACTATTGACCGTCGGCGATGTGGAGTATTTTGTGCAGGCACAACTTGCTGAACAGGTTGCCCAAATCTTATTCGATGAAACTGGTATCTATTTTGAAGTTCCCATTGTCGATAATTATGGATCTGGTTTAGATGCCCTGTGTGCTTCTAACCTTGGCGTTGTAGCTATTTCATGGTTAGATGGCATCACCTCAGTATCTACTTTAGATCGCGGCTGTGGCGAACCCGCATTACAGGTAGCGATGATTGATGGTGGCTATGATGTCGGTCTATTGGCTAATATTGCGCTTGAAGACTTGCTTCCTGAAGCTACACCAGAAATTAATGTAGAAGTAACGCCAGAATCCACTGTAGAAGCCGCAGAAGATACAGTGACCAATACACCAACTGCGACAGCAGTGCCGACAGATACGCCAACACCCGAACCCACAGAAACACCGATAGCAGAATCCACGCCAGAAGTTACACCAGAGCCAATCTTACAAGATGGTTTTGGGCGCACCGGCACACCTGTTGTATTTTTAGTTCATCGTGCGCTAGGAACTACGCGCGTGGATGTAGTACGTGGTCGTACATACTGTCGGGTGAGTATTGATGATTATTATTCATGGTTGGTCGCAACACTGATTATGCGACAGAACAATATTGATCCACAGAGTGATCTGCTCGCTTTACTGGATTTTCCAGAGGAAACGGCACTTGTCCGAGCTGTGGCAGAAGGGCGATGTACTGCAACTAGCCTCTCTGAGGACACATTCATTGCACTGCAAGATATTCTTGATGAAGATGTCTTGGATGGTGTGATTGTGGCGGAAACAACTGTCGATTATCCTTATGCAATTATGATGTACCCATTCGAGGTTGAACTCGGCGTGCGTTTGACACTAAACGAGATTCTTACTGACTTGTCTACCGATGATGAAAATGGCAGTGCGTTGCGCTGGCTACTCGGGCATGATGTGATTACACCATTTACACAGGACTCCTTCGCTGGTTTTAATGCCTATTTACAAACGACAGGGTTAGACTTCGGACAGTTGGGTAATTGATGGTTGACCTTGCTGTGGTGATTGTGACATGGAATATACGCGATCTTGCGTTACAAGCTTTGCAGAGTCTGTATAAAGATCTCGAAAATAGTGGTTTAGCGACTGCTATATATGTTGTAGATAGCGCATCAACGGACGGTACGCCAGAAGCAATCGCACAGTCATTTCCACAGGTGAACCTTACCGCGAGCAAAGAAAATCTTGGTTTTGGTGGTGGGAATAACACTGCCCTTCGTCAGATTGGCTTCGGAGACAGCGATACTTCGTTAGTTGATTTGCCCCGTGCCGTCTATTTACTTAATCCTGATACAATTGTGCAATCAGGGTCAACACGACGCTTGTTCGATAGTTTGATGGCGGACGAGCAAACTGGGCTTGTTGGTGCAAATTTGTCTTATGGCGACGGTTCATTTCAACATGGCGCTTTTCATTTTCCCGGACTACGTCAATTGTGGGTGGAGTTCTTTCCAACTCCCGGACGTCTTATTGAAGGTGCGTTCAACGGACGCTATTCTCAAGCATGTTATGACAGCACCGAACCATTTAACGTGGATTTTACACTCGGTGCGACAATGATGCTCAAGCGAGAAGTGATTCAACAAACGGGCATGTTTGATGAAGACTATTTTATGTATTGTGAGGAAATTGACTGGGCATGGCGGATTCATCGGACAGGGTGGGGTGTAAAATGTGTGCCAGACGCGCATGTTGTCCATCTTGCGGGGCAGAGTACCTCACAGGTTCATACAAAGAGCATTAAGCATTTATGGAAAAGCCGATTACAATTATTCACAAAATATTATCCAGCGTGGAAGCTGATGATCGCCAAGCGAATGATTTCATTTGGGATGGCACGAAAAGCGCGTCTTGCGAGTACAGATAAAACGCTAAACTCCCGTGATCGTAAAGCCTTAGCCGTGACGTATCTACAAATCAGACGGATGGCGCTCGAATGAAGTTATTCGCGATCATCCTGACACTTAACGAAGCCGATCATATTGCTGAGTGCATTCAAAGTCTAAATTTCGCTGATCATATTATTGTCGTAGACTCACAGAGTAGCGATGACACAACCCAACGAGCCGAAGCCGAAGGCGCGGAAGTCATTTTGCATCCATTCACCGATTATGCAAATCAACGAAATTTTGCCTTAGATCATGTACAGGGTAGAGCAGACTGGGTGTTGTTTGTGGATGCTGATGAACGTGTAACCAGTGAACTCGCAGATGCAGTACGTACTGTGCGCGACAAATCAGAATATGCGGGCTGGCAAATCCCGCGCCATAATTATTTGTTTGGAAAGTTAACCACCGGGGCAGGTTGGTACCCTGATTATCAAACCCGTCTTTTGCGTGTTGGGTCTGCTAAATATGATCCGCATCGTAAGGTGCATGAAGTGGTAATGCTTGATGGTGAATTGGGAACTTTGGATGCACACTTTATCCATTACAATTATCGTGATGTTCATCAATTTATGGAAAAGCAACGCAAATACACCGCCTATGAAGCACAAATCCTTTATGAGCAGGGACACTGTCCGAAACCGCAGAATTACATTTTGCAACCGTTACGGCATTTTAAATGGCGCTATTTTGAATTACGTGGATTTACAAATGGGTTGCATGGCTTACGCCTCAGTGTACTCATGGCATGGTTTGAGCTTAAAAAATTTTTAATCTTACGTGAATTGTGCAACAAAAAAACCGGAGCATAGTGCCCCGGTGAGTGTTGTCATTTATCTGTACGGTCTATCTTTCAGGAACAAGGACTCCGTAGCCACCTTCATCTCGTCGATATAGCACATTGATACTGTTTGTTTCTGAGTTGAAGAACATGAAGAATGGGTGACCAAGTAACTCCATTTGATCGATTGCTTCAATATCAGTCATCGGGGTTGTTGAGACTTGCTTGCGGCGTACAATATCACTATCTTCATAATCGTATTCTGGAGCATCTTCGTAGGTTTCATATTCCTCATCTGGAATATCTTGCACTGTCTCAAGTTCCTCAATTGTCGCGACGAAACGCTCACGACCTTTACGATTTTTACGGCGTTTCCCCTTAAAGCGCTCAATCTGACGATATATTTTGTCTACTGCGAGGTTAATTGCGGCTTTGGTTGAGTCACGATCATCGCCGGTGAGTTTTTCTTCCGCCCGCAATATCGCGCCACGCGCATGTTGCACGGTAATCTGTGCACTTGTTACACCGCCACGTCGTGTTGTTTGACGCGCAATATCAACACGTACCTCCTTAATATTCGGCATGTAGCGGTCTAGTTTCCCCAATTTCTTCTCTGCATATTCTTTGAGTCCGTCCGTGATACGAATATTTTCTCCACGTATCATCACGTCCATGGGGTACTCCTTACATAAAATAGAATCATAAATTAAACAACGCGAATATAACTGTTATTCACTCGCGGTTGTTATCGTAAGACCATATATTTCATTTGCATCTGCGTTTTTTAAGGAAGATGCAACAGCGAGTAATGTCGCGCCCGTCGTCAGTACATCATCAACAATGAGAACATTTTTATCCGCAATGTGTGCTTTATCTGCCACGAATGCCTCCTGCATATTGCTTAGTCGTTCAACACGAGTGAGCGTTACCTGAGATTGTGTTGCACGTTGACGGGTTATTGACTCCGGCTCACAGGGTATGCCTGTGTGCTGTGCAAGCAACTCGCTCAGTATTTGTGCTTGATTATACCCACGTTGGACTAAGCGGGTAGTGTGTAGAGGCACCGGTATGATAGTGTCAATCGTCCAATTTTGTTGCTGTAGCACAACATCTAATCGATGTGCTAATTGTTCCCCGATTGTGGGTAAATTGTCATATTTCAGTGCGTGAATTGCTCGACGTAATTTACCTTCATGCAAGCCGCTTGAAGCAACACATAAACTTTCGTCGAGGTATTTCTTGATGACTACGACAGGTATTGACTCTAATACTCTGCTACAGGTTGCACACCATGCAGTATCTACCTTGCCACATCCTGTACAACGCGGTGGAAAGACGAGATCAAGAAGTGATTGCCAGATAGAATTGAACAAAGAAAGCCCAGACCCACCGGGCTGAGCTTCCGTCATGTGTTTATCGATCATTTGTTATTGTCACATTTAAGTCGATGCTTAAAATGCACCTGAATTCATTACAGTTAATACAGACGGTCCCAGCAAAACAATCCAGATAGAAGGAAAGATCAGAAGAACCATCGGGATCATCATCTTCACAGGTGCCTGTTGTGCTTTTTCTTGGGCGCGTTGGCGACGCTTAGTACGCATCTGGTCGGACTGTACGCGCAAAATCTTAGACATACTCACACCGAGTTGATCGGCTTGTATGATCGCGGCAGTGAAATTGTTAACATCTGCCACATCCATACGATCTGACATATCCTTAAGCGCTTCACGGCGTAATTTGCCGAGCTGAATTTCACGTAGGACGCGTCCAAATGCGAGTGCGAGTTCATTGTCCCATTTCTCATAGACTTTACCCATTGCCATATCGAAGCCAAGACCGGCTTCCACACAGATCACTAGCAAATCAAGCGCATCTGGTAGGGCTTTAAGAATACCTTCTTGGCGCTTCTTAATCTTGCCACCGAGCGACATAACTGGTAAGTAATAGCCTATGACACCACCACCACCAAGATACATCAATGCTGTGGTAAAGCTCTCTTTGAGTACAACGAAGCCTAATAACCCACCAACGATACCGAAAACAACTGTTAAGACGATACGCTGTGCGAAGAATGTTGTTGGCTCAGTTGTAGACCCGGCTAGTTCTAACTTTTTTCGAGTGGACTCCAACTGTTTTTGAGGCGTAAATCGTGTTGTAATATCTGCAAGCTGCTCCATAACGGGAACAAGCACACGATCCTGAAACGATAGTGAAAGTTCAATTTCTTCCAAGGACTCTGGCAGTTCACGATCACCAAATTCAGCAAGTCGATCCTGTAATGGGTCGCGGTCGCGGTCTTCGTTAAGACCGACATATACTAACCCAGCTAAGATTGCCATCCCCGCAATAATGAGAATACCAATTAATGCAGTCTCCATGCGATATTTCCTCTAAGTCTAAATGTCGATATCGATAATTTTTTGAATAGCCGCAGTACCCATGCCAATGAGCGCTAAACCACCACCTAACATGGGCCAACCACAGGATCGGCTTTCAAACATTTGTCCCATATAGCCCGGGCTGATTGCATTTAAGAAAAAGGCAAGACCAATGGGGAGGAAGCTAATCAAATACCCTGTATAACGCCCCTGAGACGTTAACACACGGATTTCACCTTTGAGCTTAATACGTTCACGAATGGTTGTACTAATCACATCCAAAATTTCAGCAAGATTACCACCGACTTCACGTTGAATATTTACTGCTGTGACGACCAAATCAAGATCTTCACTTTCAACACGCTCAAGTAAGTGCTCTAGGGCATCATCGAGATCAATACCAAGCTGAACTTCCTGAACCACGCGTTTAAACTCAGTTCTTGTTGGCTCCGGTGCATCTTTCGCAATAGCTTCCATAGACTGTAGTACACTATAGCCAGAACGGAGTGCATTGACCCAGAGACCCAATGTATCAGGCAGTTGTTCTTCAAATTTATGTAGACGCTGGCTGATTGTACGGGCGACGTAAATGCGTGGCACAAAGAAACCGATAAATGCGGCGGCGATTGAGAAGATAAGGTCTCCACTGAAAAGTATGAAGTAACTTACACTGAAAATACCTATCATAGAGACAATGTGCAAAGCGGCAAATTCTGCAACAGTTAGCTTCAAATCCGCACGAGCGAGCTGTTGCCTCCACTTTTTACCAAATTTGCGATCCGCGAGAATATTATCAATGGCTTCAAGCGTTTTGTTACCTGTCTCAACAATCGCATCTTCAGAGTTCTCCTCCTCAAAGAAGGATTGGTAGTCGTCATTCGACTCAATACGACCAAGCCGTTCTTCAACTAGATTTGTCTCTGAACGGGCACTAAAGATCCCAATGGCAACAATTACGACAGCGATTAGACCTGCCACGCCAAGAATAATTAATTGTTCACCAGACATAAATTACAGTTCTCCACACTCTTTGACTTACAGTAATTTCGTGCTATGTGCTGTGAACTGCCCATTTTAGCAAAACAGACAGTTCCATTATCAATATCATAACACAACGGTCACGATCTGAATGTTCGAATAACGTTGCATCAATTGTTTAGCGACGACTACCGAGACCAAATGTTGATGGGGGTAGATGAATACCTGCCGCTTCCAAACGATCAATGAACTTAGGACGCAGTCCTGTTGGACGAATACGCCCAATGATCTTTCCGCCTTCAGTACCGGTTGTTTCAAATTCAAAAATGTCGGACATGGTGATCATCTCACCTTCCATACCCTGAACTTCGGTAATGTTCATGATTTTACGCGAGCCATCACGCAGACGTGATTGCTGACAGATGACATCCACCGCCGCGGCAATTTGCTCACGGATAGCGCGTACAGGTAAATCCATACCTGCCATCAAACACATCACCTCAAGTCGTGAGATTGCGTCACGGGGAGTATTAGCGTGCAATGTGGTTAACGAGCCATCGTGACCAGTATTCATCGCCTGAAGCATGTCTAGCGCTTCACCGGAACGACACTCACCGACGATGATTCGTTCAGGACGCATACGCAAACAAGCGATGACAAGATCCTGAATTTCGATTGCACCCTTACCTTCAAGGTTTGCGGGACGGCTCTCTAGTGGTACAACGTGTTCCTGCTGTAGCTGTAATTCTGCCGCGTTTTCGACAGTAATGATGCGTTCATCATTTGGGATAAAACTTGATAATACGTTGAGCAGCGTTGTCTTTCCTGACCCTGTACCGCCGGAAACCACAGAATTGAGACGTGCGATAACACATGCCCTTAAAAAGTCTGCAATTTCTGGTGTCATTGAGCCAAAACGAATTAAATCCTGAATACCCAGCGGATCTTTCGAGAATTTACGAATCGTCACTGTCGGTCCACAGAGGGCAATCGGGCGAATAACAACGTGTACACGTGAGCCATCTGGCAGGCGAGCATCTACAAGTGGAGAACTTTCATCTACACGACGACCAAGCGGTGCCACGATACGATCGATAATACGCATCACGTGTTCTTCGCTGTCGAATGAAATATTCGCACGGGTAAGCTGACCCTTACGCTCCGCAAAAATGTTTTTAGCGCCATTTACCATGATCTCTGTAACGGATTCATCCGCCAAAAGGATTTCAATCGGTCCGAAACCGAGAATGTCAGATACAATCGCGTCAAATAAGCGCTGGCGTTCTGCCCGGGAAAGTACCATACTTTCTTCGGCTAAGATGGAATTGAACAATTCTTCAATATGCCGTCTAATCTCATCCTTACGAGATGCATCGAAGTTTTGGTCAAGCTCTGCTAACAGCTTGTTTTGGACGCGCACCTTGAGGTCGGTATACGAATTCCCCTGTGAGCTACCCGCTTTTCCTTCAGTTAATGCTCTACGACGACGTGCTTCCTGGCGCTTGGCGTTATTGTCATCGCCGCCCCCTTTTGGAGAATTGCCACCACCGTCACCACCTTTTTCAATACGTCTCAACAATGACATCTATAAAACCTCCACAATCGTTGGTGTGACTTACTATACTACCGTTTACAATATGCAAAATTTCTTCCGACATGATTACATTAGCGGCGACGAAGCAAGCCACCTACGCCACTACGACGCTTATTATCTGTTTGTTCTTCTTGTTCGTCTTCTGCTTCAAGATCACCCATAAGTTGTGAGGATACAAATTCGCCTAACTCAAGCAAATTACGAATCGGTGGTTTGCTCTGGTCACGGTCTGCGGCGATGACTGGAATACCACGGTTGATGGCGCTAATGATAATGCGCTCATCTACATGAGGAATTTTATGCACAACTGGACGCTTTAAGAAATTTTGAATACGATCCACTGATAACATACCCTTGTCGCGGCGTTCATCCCAGACTTTGTTGAGCATCAACCATGTTTTTTCAGGATCGTAGCCAAGTTGATCAAACAGATCGAACACGAAACGAATGCTCTTGATTGTAGGCAGAGTAGGTGTTCCGACCAGCATGATTTTTGTCGACACATCAAAGATGTTCAACAATACTTCGTTCAGTGTGTGACTTGTGTCAACAACAATGTAATCATAATTTGAAGCGATTTTGCGTAAGATTTCTGCCACAATGCCAGGAGCGGCTAGCAATTCATCTGCAAATTCTGGTCGAGCCGGTCCCATAAGCACTTTTAAGCCACTTTCATGAGTGACGACAATGTTCTCAAATAGTTCAACATCAAGATCATCAACATCGGGAGCCAATTCTACAATGGTAGATTGTGCCTGTAAGTTGAGAAACATACCGATGTCACCGAATTGTAGATCGGCATCAACTAGAAGTACCTTAATTCCTTCTTGCATAAGGCTAGAGGCGAGGTTGCTTGCAATGGTCGTGACACCTACGCCACCTTTAGGGCTGTAAACTGCAATAATGTTGCCCGCGCGCTCCCCAGAACCTTCTGCACGTTTAGGACGCGAAGCATCCACATTCATATTCGCCATTGCTTCATACTGGCGGCGAATGTCTTCTGTGTTGCGATACACGGTACGGATGGTGTTATACAGCTCATCCATGTTTACTGGTTTTCTTAAGAAATCACGTGCGCCAGCAAGCATAGCCCGACGCATGTAATCTGCATCATCTTGTACAGACATGATGATAACGGCAGATGTTGGAACCTGTTTCTTGATGATTCCGGTAGCTTCCAGACCATCCATATCGGGCATATTGATGTCCATGATTATGATGTCCGGTTGAAGCTCTTTTGCAAGCTCAACACCTTCACGTCCGGTACCAGCGGCACCGATAACCTTAAAGTCTTGTTCAAATGCTAATAGCTTCTTGATATTTTCTCGTGCTTCCGGGATGTCATCAACCAGCATGATCGTAATCTGGTCTTTACCGGTGTTTCCTTGTTGTGGTGGCCTGCCGCTCATATTATTGAACTTTCACTCTTTTACGCGATTACTTTACAGTTACTTATGTGTTAGTTATCTAATGTGATTTCATCACCAACAATTAACTGACGAATACTACGAATCGCTGGCTGTATGGAATAAGGAAGGCGATCTGGCAATGTGATGTCAAACTCTTGCATCACAGTGTCCAGTGAAATCGGAATAGTCGGTGGTTGCGTCAGATCATTTGCAGACCGAAGCGCGAATGTAATCGGAATACGTGCTTCAATCAAGTAAGTCAATATTACTGCATCCTGTGGCGATACTGCCAGCGTAACAATATCTGGACGCGGTGGCTGTGGTGTTGGTATGGCTTCTGCCTGCTGTTGTTGTGCGGCAGGTTGTGTATCGTCAATTACCGCAGGTGTTGCTGTCGCACTTTCACCGTACAAAATACCATCAGCAGGGAAGTCGCCTACACCCATGACCAACGCGTTTTGGATCGTCATCTGTGTAACCAATTGTGGTCTGGCTTCTTCACGAGGACCTTCAATCGCATCAAAGACTGAGCCAAATGCTGAGAACTGTGTTGGTCGCCCTTCAATACCACTGACGACTTCTAATGCACCAGTTTCTGGATTCTCTACAACAACGGTCAAAATATTCGGCAGAATTGATTGGAATTCTTCATCAACTTCAACGAAAAGCAGTGAAACAATCAAATCTACACGGTCACCTTGTTGAATACCATATGCCACACTTGTGATGCGATCCATCGGCATTGCTACCGCGCGCAACCCTTGCGGAATACTTGCAGAAAGGTCTGACCCTGCGGAGGCGATCTGAGAAAGATCGGGAATAACGAACGATGTTAGCACCGGTTGTTCGACAAAAATATCTACGCGTGCCCGAAAACCAACAATTTCATCAACATTGGTGATGTTTCCGTTTTCATCTCTGAGCACGCGGATGGCGTTTTCAGGAACGGTGTTGATTGGCTCAATGGGCCACTCACGAGCATCGACAGCACCGGGAACGATAACCGCGCCACGGGCAATATTTTGAACAGCGACGAAAATCTCTGCTACGACTACAGGCTCAGGTGTGGGTAATGGTGTGGCATTATTCTCAGTGGTTGTCTGTTCAGTGGTTGTTTCACCGACTGTATCAGTACTACCACTATCATCATTAAGCGATGGGATGACAAATGCGGCGACGACACCTAGAATGATGACGATAAAAGCCACAAGGATTATGGCGCGATTCCGATTCATGAATTTCCTCCAAGCGTGAGGTTCATACTAGTAATATGTAACTGATTTAGGTGCATTGACAAAACGCTTACAATTTCTAAGTGTATTCGGTTGCTGTTAATTGTCAAACAGCCCCTTAGTCCTACTTCATTATAGAGCACACTCGCAATCTTTGAGAATTAACTCTTATGAAGGTTAGTAAATATGAACGATTAATCCCCTGCGGGTAATTCTAGGCGGACAAGTGTTCCATCACTTTCGTTACTGTTGATGGACATATTGCCCCCTACTAGATCAAAACGTTCTTTGAGCGCCATCAAACTACGTGAGCGCGAGTCATCAACATGGGTTTCATCGTCACTAAAAATCGCTTCTGCATCAACAGCGCGTCCATTATCCTGTACGGCAATCTTGATAATTGATTCAGATGTATCCAGACGTATTTTAAGTTGAGATGCTGTGGCGAAATCGCGCGCATGCCCCATCAATTCTTGAATACTGCGGAAAATCATCACTTCACGGTGTGATTCAAACCGACGTTCTTCGCCGATAATATCTAATTCGGTTTCTATATCATTCTTATCGCGAAATGAGTCAACGTAACGACGTACTGTAGGCACAACACCAAGATCATCGAGCATCATAGGGCGCAGATCGAAAATGAAATCGCGAACTTTCTGGAAGGTAACGCTTGCCGCTGTTTTCAAACTACCCAGTTCATCGGCGGCGCGCTCTGGGTTTCGATCAAATAATCGCTGGCAAATTTCTGCCTGTAAGATGAAGTTTGTGAGTGATTGCGCTGGACCATCATGCATCTGACGGGATAACCGGAGGCGTTCGTCTTCTTGCGCTTCTACGATACGAACAATGTTGATTGTGCCCCGTGAGTCACTTTCGCTGTCACCATCTGCATTGTCGTCTACAAGCATGTCAACACCTTGTAGACCACCGAGCACTTGTGAAAGAATATTTTGCTCTTGTTGAAGGTGTTCATAATTTGCTTCGAATTTCTCAAGCTGACCCCGCATTGTTGCTAGACGAAAACGGGCATCTAAGGCTTCGTCATATTTGTCACGGATGTCCTGCCGGGGAATTGTTTCTAAATTGATCTGAACATTTTGAAGCTCGGTTGCAATATCGGTGTTTCTCTGCTGTTCGCGATCAACCATGATCTGTGTTTGTTCAATCTGCGACTTGAGTTCGGCTAGTTTACGTTTAATGCTGGACATTTGCCCAGATAGCATATCAACAATTTCTGATTTAGGATCGTCTGCTACACTTCTATCAAAATCCATCGGCGTGTACCTTAGTGGGCGAACCACATGATATTAATTGTGTGATACGCCTCGCTCCTTTCTAAAAATAATGAGTGACATGAAGGTGAAAAGGTTTGTCTATTAATCGTTTTTCTCATGACAGGTCGAAATCATCATCATTGATACGAACCCACCCATGCCGGAGTGCTTTCACGGCGGCTTGTGTACGATCCTCGACATTAAGTTTTCTCAAGATTGATGTCATATGATTCTTTACGGTCTGTTGGCTGATACCCAGTTTGCTGGCTATTTCCTTGTTACTTAATCCGTTCGTAACAGCTTGCAAAATTTCCATTTCACGGGGACTAAGTGGCACAAATTGCTCTTCGCCATCAATATATGCCGAACTTCCTAATGACTCAATTCGTCCTTCAATCCAACTTTCGAGTTCGCGTTTATCCATGCGTTTATCTTCAATGACGAATTTACCGCCAAATGTATCACGGATAATACTCACGAGATCTTCTGGACGTATATCTTTATTGCAATAGGCAGATGCTCCAGCACGCATCGCATAGATGACTTGTTGGGTTTCGTGATGCGCTGTCAACATAATGACTACAACATCGGAACGGTCTGATTTCAGTTGCCTTGCGACCTGTATTCCATTAATTCCTGGTAGGTTCACGTCCAACAAAATGACATCCGGGTTGGCTTTGCGAATAGTCTTGAGCGCTTCTTCGCCATTTTCACTATAGCCAGAGACGTTAATATCATCTTCAAGAGAAAGAGCGCGTTCCAAACCCTCCCGAAATAATGGATGGTCGTCAACAATAATTACGTTGATCACAGAATTAATCTTACCTTGCTCCTCGCGGTTACTCATAAGCGACGGCATATCCTCGTTCAATACGGTTTTGCCGTATTCTCCTTCCGCAAGATTTGTCAAATTGCTGATGTGAAAGAGATATGTAGATGGCTTGTCAAATGTATTATACGAACAAATCTATGCCATTTTTTGTTGATCCCTTGTTTCGCAGTATACAACTAAATTGAGTATCCCCGCAAGGAAACCGCTGTACTAACTAGTGCGGATATAGCACTTGTTCTACCATCCGCATCCACCTCATGTTATTATTTTGGATGGTTTTAATCAGAAAATCGTTGTCACAGTGATTTTGATTATATATTTTCTTGTGTAAATCTGCGTGCAAAATGGTTTATTGATATTTTCATACAGTGCATACACCCAACACTGAGATACACGAAGCCGTTAACTAACATATTGAGGAGTTTCGTTAGCGTGGAAAAAGTGCATCACGAACAGGTGGCATATTATCGATTTGAACAATGGGAATCGCTAAAACATGGTATTTTTACACGTTACGGTGGTAAAAGTCGTGCACCCTTTGATTCTCTCAATGTAGGCGGGATGCGTGGTGATGATCTTCAGGCTGTGAAACAGAATCATGTACTTATGTACGATGCACTTGATGTGAACTCACAGCGAGCAAGTACCGTCTGGTTAGTGCATGGTGTTGATATCGTCATCGTGAATGATCCTATCGACGGGCGTAAATGGCACGCACTCGCTGATGCAATGATTACCGATAAGGTCGATACGCCCCTTGTAATGCGTTATGCGGATTGCACACCATTGATGTTTTATGATCCAGTAAATAGTGCGATTGGACTGGCACATGCTGGTTGGCGTGGCACGGTTGCTGGTATGGCATCGCGTACCGTCAAGGCAATGACTATGGCGTATGGTAGCAAACCTGAAAATATTGAAGTGGGCATTGGACCCTGTATTGGTCCGCGTCGTTATCAGGTCGGCGAAGAAGTTGTCGAAGCAGTGCAATTATATTTTGGTACACTTAATGGCTTAATCACGCGTGATACACATGATGGGACTGCATACTTTGACCTTGGTATAGCAAATACTATTGATCTGGAACGGGTAGGAGTGACAAAGATTGAACTATCCGGTATCTGTACTGCTGAGCGTACTGATGAATTCTATAGTCATCGGGCGGAAAAAGGGCAAACAGGGCGTTTTGGAGCCGTAATTTCCCTATGAGTTTATCAATTGCAGATCATGTCGCTGTAGTGCAAAAACAGATTGCAGATGCCTGTGCCCGTTCAAATCGTTCCCCGGATGATGTTTGTTTGGTGGCTGTAAGCAAAAAGAAACCGAATTCAGATATTCTGGAAGCAATTGAGGCAGGTTTGCAACATTTTGGCGAAAATCGCGTAGAAGAGTCACAAGAGAAGATTCCGATTGTGAATGATAGTGTTAATCAGCAAGTAAACTGGCATATGGTCGGTCATATTCAAAGCCGTAAGGTAAAAGATGTTGTGTCTTTGTTCGACACGATACATTCGCTTGATAGCCTTAAACTTGCTGGGAAATTATCGCGTACCTCAGTTGATATGAATAAAACGCTGAGTGTATTGGTGCAAGTCAATATTTCTGGTGAGGAAAGCAAATACGGCTTCCAAGCCACAAATTGGAAAACCAATGCCACGATCAAAGAAAAATTGTGGCATGATATGCGTGAAATGCTGGCATTGCCCAGTTTAAATATTGTTGGACTGATGACAATGGCGCCTTATGTGGATAATATTGAATCCACCCGTCCAATATTCGCCTCTTTAGCGGCACTCGCTTCTGAAATGCGACAGTCGTTTAGCATTGAGTTGCCGGAGCTGAGTATGGGTATGACCAATGATTATCCGGTGGCGATTGAAGAAGGTGCGACAATTGTTCGTGTTGGTCGGGCAATTTTTGGTGAGCGCGCATAATCGCAAAGCATTATGATTTCGAGTTGTTAATTAACGGAGAGACCCAATGAGTATTGGTGGTTTACTGATTTCAATACTGCAACTTTATAACTTTCTCATTCTGGCGCGGGTGCTTTTGAGCTACTTCCCAAATGTCGATTATGAGAATCCACTTGTACGATTTTTGTATGAGGTAACTGAACCTGTACTTGCGCCAATCCGCGCATTTTTACGTGAGCAATTTCCGCAAGGTGGGATGATGGACTTCAGTCCAATTGCCGCCTGGGTTATTATTTTGGTGCTGATTCAACTGATTGCGATTGTGTTTTAAGCGGTCTCTTGCTTGTCCTGTTTATGAGCACATGATACTATTCTATGCATAGGTGTCGGCTATATCGCTATTTAAGCAGGAAGAATCACCATGTCTACAGATCGTAAGTTTGAAATCACAGATGCAAAAGGTGGTGCGGCATTTACCGTAAAAGTGGTAACGCGTGCGGTGGATACTGAGATTGTTGGACAACAAGAAGATGGTTCACTTAAGGTGCGATTAAAAGCATCGCCAGCTGGAGACCCCGCCGCGAACAAAGAATTAATCGAATTCGTGGCAAAAATCCTAGAAGTTGATGTTTCTAAAGTAGAGATTGTTGCGGGTGAGGGTGGTCGCGATAAACTCATTAGCGTTGAGGGAATCTCTACTAATGATATTGAAACAAAATTTGGCGGTATGGGCGAGTAAATTTCGTTTCACCCGTCTGGTGAGCTTGCATATGATAAATTATACAGCCATCGTCGTTTTGATGATGGCTGTTTCTGCTTGTGCATCCACCACATCGGCACCTGTACCCCAGCCAACAGGCGCGCTTATCTTGTTCACACCGACCCCGACAGAGGTGCCGATTACACCAACTCCGACACTGCCTCCACCGCCTGCCGCCAGTGACCTAATTTTGACCCCACGAGTCGTTGACACCGGCTTTGAAAATGATGCGCCAATTCTCAGTGCAACGTTATTAGACCTTGCTGTTGAGACTGGCATAGAAGTGCGTCAAATCGTGCCTGTTGGTGCAGAATCTGTGCATTGGGATGGCGAAAATCTGGACTGTGATAATGAATTGCTCCGGCTGACAACGCAAGGCATTGCCGGTTACCAGGTGATTTATCTCATTGATACCGACATTTATGTGTATCACACGTCAGATGAAGAATTCCTTTTGTGCGATGAATACGATATTCTGGATGCGCCTGCTGAAGTTTTGATACAAATTGATCCGGTTGCGGCTGATCTTGTTGCGTTGGCACGTCGCCGTATCGCGCAAGAATTGGATTTATCCACACGATTAATCGATATTCTTGACGTAAGTGTAGAGACATGGGCAGATACTAGTTTAGGATGTCCCGCAGATGATCAATCCTACGAGAACGTGAGCACGAACGGGTATCGTATTTTATTATTGGCGGGCGGGAATGAATACCTCTTTCATACTAGTTTTGATCGCCTCATTAGGTGCGAACAACCCGCTGAGGCGACAACAGAGCCTTCAAATTGACGTGTCCCAACTATGCTGGCGACGGTAATGCATCACCAAGATGTTGCTGGAAGTTCCCCAATGCACGATAAGCCGCGGTACGCACTTGAACATTTTCACTCCGTAGCGCACGGTATAACACGTCTGTAAATTCGACTAATCCTAACTGTCCGATATTGGTGACGGTGAGTTCCTGAATAATCGGATCATTATCATGCAATGCCATGCGTAATATATCCTGTATATCCTGATCTTCCTCTATCGCATCTTCACCGAGCGATGCTATCCATTCACCCAACCACGGAATACTTTCCACATCAGGGTAAGGTTGTACACCGCCCGAAACTTCGCTCAAACGCATATCTTGAAAAGCGCCTTCCGCTGCACTTCTGACATACCATTGATCATCTTCGAGCGATACGCGATACAGCGCTACCAATGCCCAATTTGTGGGCACACGGCGTAGCCCGAATACTGCCGCACGGCGTAGTTTAATATCTTCATGCTGTATAGCATCGTATAGTACCGGATACCCTTCTTCTGGGATGGCGGCTAAGGCTTCGGCAATCGCCTGTCGCAATTGCTCACTACCTTCCGTAAAGGCATATACCATACCCTCAAGCGCAGTTTCCGTGCCGATTGCGCCTAATGCTAACCCTGCCGCTAATTGCACATCCGCGACCGGGTCTTCCATTAATGCCAAAAGCTCGTCAACTGCCCGTTCATCGCCAATGGCACCTAACCCTAAGCACGCGAGTTGACGCACATGCTCATTAGGATGACGCAGGGCTTTGGAAAACACAATACGGGTATTATTTTCTCCCGTGCCCACTAATGCCGCGGCAACACGTTCACGGATAAGCGGAAACTGATTTGGTGCGACAAACATATTACCAAGTTTGCGTAGCATGGTGAGTTTCCACTCCGCGTCATCACTGGCATATGGCATCCATCGAGCGATTGAAAGTATATTGTCATGTAAGATGTCAGTCGGGGAGTCGAGATATATTTGCACCAAGTCCGTAAGCGGATCGTTCAAAGTCGCATGGGCGAGAGCATCTTGCCATAATATGGATTGTGCCTTGTTAAGTTGCTCGTCGATAGACATCTGTGGAATCGCTAAACTAGCTAAATAGGCACAAATGATACTATATCTGAATTGATAGCGGTTATCTCTATGCTCAACCATTAGCCCCGATTTCACTAAATCTGACAGCATAGTTTCTTGTGTTTTAAGCGCTTTACTGAGTTCTGAACGTTCTTGACGCGCTGATTTTGATTTCGGTTCATCTATCTCATTGACGACGGCATCTGGACGCGCAGTGTCAATCGGTATGTCTGATGATGTTTCTGGTTCTTCCTGTTCATCCTCAAAAAGTGAGTCGATGTCTTCATCATCACCACGCTCTACATCAAAGTCAAACTCATCAAACTCAGATTGGCTACTTGCGTTGTAATCACCTTTTTCAATAAAATCGGTCACTTCTGTTTCTAAAGTGGATTGTCCTTCAACCAACGTCTGTAATTTTTCAGCAGTAATATACCCATAATCAAGTTGTAATGTCGCCGCCTGTATTAATTTAGGCATAATGGCTTCTAATGACGTTTTTTCTGGAATAAGGCGTTTTATGACATTTTGAATGATATCTTCATAATCTGATGAACCCTCGTCAGCGAACATTGCTAATAGACGGGCGGAATGGGTAAAGGGTGTTCTGCCACGAAAATCAGATTTCATTGCATGAACACTATCTAGGGGCACCTCACTTCGCCGTTTTGCGCTGATTTGCGACCATAATTCTGCCCATTTATCCACACATTCCTTGTAACTTACATCATGCCATTCCCGCAGTAATACGGGCGTGAAGCCTGCTGACACCAAATTGCCATATCCCTGTGCTGGTCCTGTGACAATGATGAAATTTTGCCCGTACTCTTTGATAAATGCCTGTAACCATTTAGCTTTTGCATTACGCTCCTGTGGTGGTAAGTCATCATAACCATCGATTAGGATAAGCCCGTCACCATCTTCAAGGCGTTGATAAAGGTTGGCTGCGATTGTTCTGGATGTAAGTCCGCTAACTTCATGCTGTACCGCCCGCACTAATGGTTCGGCAGGGTCAATTTCCCTACCATACTCAGACGGGTCCAAGTTAACATTAGCAAGGTGCAGATAAATTGGGGTCATCCACCGGAATGCTGAACCTCGTTCGGGCGCGTCTTCATCTTCACGAATGCTATTCTTGAGCGCGCGCATCGCCATTTCTTCAACTTGCTTGCGTTCATTTTTGCGTGCATTACGTTCTTTTTCAGGTAACAACGCATCTTGTGTATCAATTTGCTCTTGCACCCTATCTTCAGGCTGTGAAAACTTCACACGTCCTAAGCTCCACAACGCAATCGCGCTGAGTGCGGTAGTCCGCCCACTACCAGAAGCACCGAGTATCGCAATCGCGCGTTTTCCACGTCCTAGGTCTTCAATGGATAGTGTCTCAATATTGTAGGGAGCTTGTAGGTAGGGGTATTCAGTGACATGGGGCACGACATGGAATACACTATGCACAATATCATCATCTGGTGGCATGGCGAATTCCGGTTGTGGGATAAACCTCGGCTCGACCAATATTTCGGATAATTTAACCCTATTCCCGACCAGATGCCTTGTCTCAACACTTTTCAATAGATCATTGACATAGCGACTATCTGCGCCACGTGTGGCGAATTCCTGCGCGCCACTCATCTGTTGTGTGACAGAATCCCTCGCCGCGCCCAATACACCACGCGCCCGGTATATACCATATGCCGTAGCCCAGCCCGCCATCACGCCAAGACCAAAGTTTTCTGGATTGAAATTAAAGTTGAAATTCACGACAGTTTAGCCCCCATCTACCATACGAGAATCAACAAGTATGCGTTCGCAATTGACGCAATAGATAACATCTTGATTACGTCTGACTTCCTGTTCGATTGCCATTGTTTGTTCAATACCACATACACCACAACTACGCCCCTGAAGCGGTGCTATAGGCTTGTTTGCCTTCTTGCGCCTTAGGCTGTTGTAAAGGTCAACCATATCATCATCGATGTTCGCTTTTTTCTCTTCACGTTTTTCCAGCAAAGATGCATTATCAGATTCTAATGCCGATTTTTCGTTCATCAGCTCGCTGTTTTGTTCCGCAAAAGCATTTGTTGCATCTTCAAGTGTATTTTCTGCTGAATCGAGCGTGTTTTCCGTCTCTTCTATCGACATCATGAGTTCTAACATCGAATCTTCAAGGTCATTATTGCGATTCTTGAGCGAAGTTATTTCTTGCTGAATTTCCTGTAATTCTTTGGGGTTTTTGACATTGCCACTATAAAGACGTTGTTCCGAAGCAGTGAACTTTTCGGCATTGGTTTGAATATCTAGCTCAAGATTTCGTAATTTAGTGCGTAAAGGCACGAGTTGTTGTTTGACCTTTTCAACACCTGCCTGTGCCTGTGCGACTGTGCTATTATCAGCAAGAATGGCTTCAATTTCTTTTAGTCGTTTCTGGTTCTGTATGATGCTGAGATCAATTTGTTGTAACTGATATAAATCTGGTGTTTGTAACATGGTTGTATTTGCTCTACTCTGTTAATGTGTACAACAAGGGGTTGTACTGTAGAATGAGATTAAAGCGTTGTCAAAATAATATCTTACCTATTCTATTATAGTTTATTCTCATAACCTAATTAACAATCAAGGTTTGGCTATGCAATCAGGGTATACAGGGCATGTCACGCCATCGGAATGGCGTTGGGTGATCTGGTTAAGTGTTGGATTAATTGTGCTGGCGTTTATACCATTCCTATGGATTATTCTCGTTGGTGTATCAGACACACGCTGGGAATTCATGGGTATTCTGCATAATTATGAAAATGGGGCATCGCATCTTGCAAAGGTGTTTCAGGGTACGCAAGGGCGCTGGCTGACACAATTCCTGTTGACACCAGAGCCACATATTGGCACATTGTTTGACTCAATTTATGCAGTTATCGGGCAGTCTTCGCGCTTAATCCTACTCCCCGGTGTTGTGTTATTTCACATCGCGCGTGTTGCAGCATCGCTTTTTATGTATCTAGCAATTTATCAACTTGCGGCATGTGTCTGGAGCCGAGTTCGGACACGACGTATTTTCTTTCTAATCGTCGTCTTTACGGCAGGATTTGGCTGGATTGCCGGTGTGTTGACCGAAGACCCGACGTACTTAGACTTGACCGCACCGGAAGTATTTCCGTTTTTGAGCACACTAGTAAACGTACATTTTCCACTTTCGATTGGCGGTCTGGCATTATTGGTCAGCATTATTATCCCGATATTCCGCCCAGGCTCTATGAATTATCCTAGTGTTTACAACGAAGGGATAGTTATTCTAGGAATTGCGCTCCTGCTGTCTTTTGTGTATCCACAAGCACTTTTGCCGATTATGCTCGCGTTCATCGTGGTTATTTTGATGAATTGGCGGTTACGCAAACAATTGATGCTACGGGAATGGCGCTGGTTACTCTGGTTTATTGTACCGACATTGCCAATTCTGGTTTATTATGGGGCGGTGCTCAATTTCCGTGAGGTGATTGCTGAAATATGGGCGCAACAAAATAGTATCTCATCTCCATATCTCCATGTATTTTTACTCAGCCTTGGTTTGCCGCTCATATTAGCTGTACCGGGTATCTGGCGCGCTATTCGTCGTTTTGAACCGGATGGTGACCAATTCATGTTGGTGTGGTTGTTAGTGATGGTCATAATGATGTATTTTACACCAGCAATTCAGCGCCGTTTTGGTATCGGGTTGATGATTCCTATTGGTTATTTCGGTACCCGTGCGATTGAAGATCTTTGGTTTAAATTCATTGCCCGTCGTTGGCGCTATCGGCTGATGGTCGCTGGTTTGCCTATTGCAGGAGCAAGTTTGCTATTCGTATTATTTTTGCCAATTTTCCCGGTTCTTAATGATGACTTCGATGAGGCATCTGGTATGTTGTTACAAAGTGACTATGCTCAGACATTTCGTTGGCTGAGGGAACGGGGTGGTTCAAATGGCATAGTACTTGCCGCACCGGAAACATCTACCTGGATTCCTGCGGTTACCGGTTTTAGAGTAGTCTATGGGCATCCGGCAGATAGTATTCAACCAGCAATAAAACGACGTGCTGTTAATGATTGGTACGCCCTACAAAATATTGCAGAGTGCGAAGATCTTTTAGTTGGGCGCGTGACGTTTTCTGAAAGTTATTTGGTGCGATATATCATTATTGGTCCCCAAGAACGCACGTTGGGTGATACAGTGTGCGTAGAGTTGCTTGAACCATTAGAGACTTTTGGCTCAGTCACACTCTATCTTTACACGCCCAACACAATCATCATTCCGTGAGGCATTTACATACGCTGATGAAAGTGGTGATAACTAATGTTATTTTCGCCTTCTCCTAAAAATCGTCGTTTACAGTTACGGATTTCTGAACGACGCTTGTTGCTCATGCTGGGCGATGTAGTAGCTGTGTCTTCCGCTGTGTTACTATCTCTTTATATTTGGTCAACGGTTGCAGATAGATCCTTTGATACAGAATTCGTATTGGTACGGAGTTATTGGTTTCCCTTTTTAATCATTTTATGGTTATTGTTGGCTGGGGCGAATGGCTATTATCAGCTTGCACTCGCGGCGAGGCGCGTTGCATCCTTACAACGGTTAGCATTAATCACTATCCAGATGCTACTGGTTTACTTGCTTGTGTTCTTCGTATCATCACCCGCATCACTGCCACGTTTATTCATTATCTACTATGGTGTAAGTTCATTCCTTTTAATTAGCCTATGGCGATTAATCAACCCTGCGTTAATTGGTTGGGCAAGTGGCGCAAGGCGCGTTTTGATCATTGGTACAGATCCATCTACGCAGGCGATTATTAGAGTTATCCGTGAGCAAGCATCCCATATATATGATATTCGTGGCATTATCGGCAATAGTGATGCCATTGATACAACAATTAATGGCATCGCTGTAATTGGTGATGGCGATTCATTGATTGACCATGTCATTCATGACGAAATAATCGAAATTGTTTTCAATGATGCACGTGATCTCAATGATGATGTATTCAGGGGGGTCATGAGCGCTTATGAACGTGGCGTGGTTTTGACCCCGATGCCATTACTCTATGAACGCCTGACCGGACGTGTGCCGGTTGAACACGTAAAAACAGATTGGGCGCTGATCTTACCAATAGGCGAGGGCAGTGCATTGTCGTTATATCCGGTATTGCGCTGGATCGTCGATAATACACTGGCGTTTTTAGGATTTATTATTTTTGTGCTGACATTACCGCTTATGGCATTAATCATCCGTCTGGATTCCCCCGGTGGCATATTCTATACGCAAAAACGTATGGGGTTAAACGGGCGGGTATTTACAATGATTAAGTTTCGCACAATGGTCAAGAATGCGGAGTCGTCAACAGGTGCGGTGTTTAGCCAGCAGGGGGATAGTCGTGTAACCCGTGTTGGGCGGATTATGCGTAAGACGCGCCTTGATGAATTGCCACAGGTGATCAATATTTTAAGGGGTGAAATGAATGTTGTCGGACCACGCCCTGAGCGTCCCTTTCATGTCCGACGATTAACAGAAAAAATCCCATTCTATCGTACACGATTAGTTGTGCGTCCGGGCTTAACCGGATGGGCACAGGTGAAATATACTTATGGCTCTACTGATGAGGATGCACAGGTCAAGCTAGAATATGACCTCTACTATATTCGCCATCGATCATTACTGTTGGATGCAAATATTATGTTTCGCACTATTGGAAAAGTCTTGAGAATGAGCGGTGTATAGCGTGGTAAAGATGTGCGATGTTTGACTATTCACACATCTTTAGAGACGATTATTGATCTGCTTTGATCATATCAGCGGCTTTTTCCGCAATCATGATGGTTGGGGCGTTGGTATTGCCCGTAGTAATTGTTGGCATCACAGACGCATCCACAACGCGTACACCTTCCACACCTTTCACACGTAACTGCGGATCAACCACAGCCAGTGAGTCCGTGCCCATCTTGCATGTGCCAACAGGATGATATAGCGTTTCTGCGCGATCACGAATGTAGTACACAAGATCTTCGTCGGATTGCACATCCATCCCCGGTAAATATTCAGGACCACGATATGCGGCGAACGCTGGCGCATTTATGATTTCGCGCACTTTCTTTAGCCCTGCAAGCATTCCATCAACATCTTCTTCACTGGTCAGGTAATTTGCTTTGATTGCGGGTGTGTTGAACTCGTTAGCAGATTTTAGTGTAATTTCGCCGCGACTTTCTGGTCTAAGCAACGTTGCACCAAGGGAAAACCCGTGTCCATCATAGTCAGGAATTTGCTTTGCGCCATGATCTTCAAAAGCGCCGGGAAAGAAATGAAATTGAATATCGGGTGCGGGCAGGTCGTCTCGCGTGTGCATGAACCCTCCGGCTTCACCACCATTTGATGTGAGCATACCCTTTTTTGTTATTAGATATTTCACAGTTTCTCGGATTTGTCCGAAACCTTTAGTTGCTGTGGCAAGTGAGATAGGCTGTGTAGCAAACATTAAGACACCGGCAACGAGATGATCCTGTAGATTCTTACCTACACCCGGCATGTCAGCAACAATATCAATATTCATTAAACTGAGATGCTCACCGTCACCAATACCAGAAAGCATCAATAATTGCGGAGAATTGATCGCACCACCTGATAGAATAACCTCTTTGTTTACTTTAACCTTCCATTCTTGCCCTTTATAACGGTAAGAAACTTGATCAATGGTTTTACCATCAAAAATGAGCTTATTGACCTGCGCTTCGGTGATAACTGTCAGGTTCGGGCGCTTAAGAATGGGTTTGATAAAGGCGGCGGCTGTACTGTGGCGACTGCCATTTTTCTGGGTAACTTGGTATAAGCCGACACCTTCCATGTCGCCACTATTAAAATCATCAAGAATACTAAAGCCGGTCTGTTCACCGGCTTTAAGGAAATCGCGGGTCATGGGATTAGGTTCGATGAGATCGGCGACATTAAGCGGTCCCCCTGTGCCATGATACTTAGAAGCACCACGCTCTTGATGTTGAGATTTCTTAAAATAGGGGAGAACCTCGTCATAACTCCAGCCCTCATTGCCGAGGTCTGACCAGTGGTCATAATCATAACGATGACCACGAATATAGATCATCGCATTGATGGAACTACACCCACCGAGGGTCTTCCCGCGTGACCAGATCATACGACGATTGTTCATGTTGGGTTCAGGTTCAGTGTAATATTCCCAATCAATGTCTGTCTTGAAGTTTTTGTTCCATGCGGCGGGAATGTGGATGGTCATTTTCTTATCAGGTTTCCCTGCTTCAAGCAACAATACTTTGATGTTGGGGTTTTCGCTCAGGCGATTTGCGACGACGCATCCGGCTGACCCCGCACCAACGACCACGTAATCATACATTGTAAAATTTCCTTTAATTTTTTTTCTGCCCGATTATAACCCGAATCGTGAAATCAGGTACTATTGCTGGCGAAGTCCCACGCCAGCATCAAAAAGACAGTATATCCCCATATTGTGCTATTGAGTAATGCACGTCCAGATTTTCGCTCTGCGGCAAAAAGTACAACAGCAATCTGTAAACCAACGACAAAGCGCAAGATGCCAAGTGGCTCGCGGTACGTAGAGAAGGGCACGAACAACATAATGACCGCATTGGCGAATAGCAGGAATACAATCGGTGTCAATGTATGGTTACGGTAGGCTTTCCATGTATGCCACAAGCCCCACAGTGTCGGGTAGATTGCGAAGGGCAACAGAAGGAGCAAAAAGACCAGAAATACGAAGATGATAGCTGGTGCGAAGATAATTTCCGTTTGGATAAACCAGTTACTCGTGTAGGGGAGTGTGTCAAATTGATAGGTTATCAAATCACCACTTCCAGTAAGAATCTGCAAGATACCACCGAATGGGATGATCTCAAACCCGGTTGCACCTGCCCCACCAGAACCGACCCCGAATTCACCTAGGCGTGCGTTCAAAACGAACTGCCAGGTGATAAACGGTATACCTGCAATCGCACTAAATAATACTGTTTTGACCCATTCGCGCTGATATAGCAGATATAAACCATAGCCACCGACGAAGATCAATCCCGTTTCTTTTGCTAGACCTGCTAGTGCAAATAAGATCGCGCTCCACACCCATTGATCTCGCCGTGCTAGGATGATTCCGCCTAATACAAGGGCATAGGTGAGCGGTTCGGGCAAGGCTAAACGTGCCGCGCCGAATGTACCGACGGCGAAGCCATAACCAAGCGCATACCATCTACTCGCGCCAAAATCGCGCAGAAGATGTTCCAATAACGCCGTTCCTGCGCCCAATGCCAGCAGATTTACGCCAAAAAGCACTACGGGAATCAGGTCTTCTTGACCAAATGAAAGCACCATACCCAAGAAAGGTAACAAGATACGTTGAAAACGATAGGCAGGCTCATCAAGCAATTGAGCCGCGTTGGATGGATCGCGGGCGATGAAATAGACAAATTGACCATCGTAACCTTCTGTTCCATCTTCAATGCCTTCGCTAAAACGTGTGCCAATAGTCACAAGTGATAACGTATCACCGTCATTGGTGGCAATGATGGCGATACCGTAAATTAGGCAAGCGAGAGTCACAATGACCCAGGGGCGAACAAGTTTCTGCACGGCAAATCCCATTTCTTTGTGTGCGATAAGTTGTTTCAAGGTGTAAGATTTTGAGTGTTAACTAACCTATTGTACACCTGACCGGGGTAAAATATGCGTCGTGCAGAATCAATTTTCCGTATTGTGATTATTCTACTAGCGACTTATTTATTTTCGCTTGGAACAACATTTAACGGCGTGATCGTACCGGATCTCAAGTTTTTTAATCTGATTGTGATGACTGTATTTAGTTGTGTTTGGTTGTTGGCGCGCTGGAGGGGTAGTTGGCGCTGGCATATAACACCACTTGATCTCATTTTTACACTCTGGGGAGCAGTTATTGTATTGTCAATCGTGTCCAATAGTGACGCGTGGCGACGTAGTATGATCGGTGTCTGGTATATTGCGTTCTATGCCGTTATCTGGTTCATGTTGAGCGATATGCTGACGAATAAGCGCCTCAAACGGGATACGTTAATTGATGGGTTGCTATTTGCCGGGATTATCATTCTGGTGTTTGGTTATGTACAAATTGGGCGATCTTCGTTTGATCTTGCAAGTTTAGATTTTCCACGACCGGGGAGTTTAATTGGCAATCCCAACTCCTTAGGTGCGTTTCTTATCGTATTACTGGCATTTTCTGTAGCAAGATTTTTGTATTTACGTAACCGGTTAGCCCGAATAATTCTCGGTATATATGGATTACTCTGTGGTGCGTTACTGTTTTTGACTTTTTCACGCGGGGCATGGCTTGGTGCAGGCTCATCTGTTATGGTGTTGATTGTGCTCCATGCACGGCAACAGGGTGTGACTTCACCGGCGCAGATTGGCGTATGGTGGGGTGGGTTGTCCCAAAAAACACGCAAGTTATATACGGGTGGGGTAGCCACTATTTTACTAATCGGTATCATTGGTGGCGTTTTGTTATTGCAGTCGCTGAGTATTTCTGGACGCACTACCGAATTACGCACCCGTATCTGGTCAGACGCGATGACGCTTATTTCAGAAAAACCGATCACCGGGCATGGTATTTTTCAATTTGGTCGTGCCTATGAACGTGTTGAGTCTATGCCTCCATTTCAGCCACACAGCCACGCACATAATCTCATTTTGCATATTACAGTAGAAATGGGACTTGTTGGCTTGCTAGTTACTGTTGTGAGTGCGTTCTGGATTATCCGAGTAGTGGACCGAAATTGGCGTGAGGCACCATCCCGTCATCGGGCGACAATGACCGGCGCATACATGGCAATGATCGGCTTTGGTGTCCATCATTTGCTCGATACACCGATGATGATGCCTGCAATTGCTCTTGCGGGTTTGCTGGTGTTGCTCATTGCTATCATTCCAGCCGAATTTTCTCCGATGCAAGCAAATTGGCGACGTTTGGGGCATCCTATTGGGCTGATTGGTCTGATAACTGTGTTGTTGGTATCGGGTTTTTGGAGCACAAATGTTTATCGAGATTATGCCAATGCGTTGTTACTGGTGAATGATGATGACTATCGTGGGGCGGCTGATGGTATTCAATCCGCGATTGACGCTGACCCTTATCTGGCGGTTTACCATGAGCAACAGGCATTTCTATATGGTTTTCTCGCGCAAAATGGAAATTCAGAGGACTTACTGCGAGCAATCGCTGGCTACGAACGTTTCCTTGAGCTTGAACCTTACAGCGCTACGGGATGGGCAAATCTTGGGGCACTGTATTGGCAAGCGGAACGCCCTGAAGATGCAATCAACGCGATGCAGACAGCAGTTGATAATGCTCCATCTGATTGGCGTTTGGCGGTCAATCTGGGACGTTACTACGAAGAATCAGGCGACGAAACACGGGCGCGTGATGTATATGAAGTGATCATGACCGAGCGCATTTCGTTATACCCGTTCTGGCAGGAAACTGCACTTCGGCGCGATCTTGTTGTGGAAATCTGGGGAGAGGAAATTACATTTGAAGCGATTCTCACTGAGTTTACAGAATCTTCCCTGCGTGGACGTTTTGCTGGAATTATATTGATGACACAGCTCGTTGAACTGCAACCCAATGACGATGATCTAGCGGTGCTTATACGCAGAACTGACGATTTTGATACGCTAATTGTACGTGATATTGACCGCGCATTTGTTGATATTGCTCGTGCAGAACTAGCCCGAGCATATGGTGATGAAGATGTTTACAACGCCGAACTTGATAATGCGCGTGAACGTATCGCCTATGATATTGCGGTGGTTGATGATCGTTATGGTGCAAATATCGGTAATTTTCAATTCTTGCGTTTTGTAATCCCGCGTCGCTTTTTGCCACAGGTCTATTATCCGGTTGCTGATCCGCTGATTCTGAGTTGGTT
The DNA here is from genome assembly GCA_034435575.1 of Anaerolineae bacterium. GTDB lineage: Bacteria > Chloroflexota > Anaerolineae > Aggregatilineales > Phototrophicaceae > JAVJSU01. Next base: position 684 of record DAOTXB010000463.1, on the reverse strand, counting down.
AGAAAATAGCGAATTTCCTTAAAGGTTCATTTCACCATTCGCCGTTAGAATAAGACTAATAGCGATTTTCATTTCTTTTGCACTGATAAGGCGACTTTATGCGGCAATTAACGATACAGCGTGTGATGCTCATTACAGTATTCGCGCTTTTGCTTTCACTTTCCACGCGGATTCCGGTAGATACCGATACATGGTGGCATATTCGTAGTGGAGAGCACACTCTGAACGAAGGCATGATCTATGAAGATCCGTTCTCTCACACGAAACAGGGTGAAGAATGGATTAACCACAGCTGGGGATCACAGATTGTCATCTATGGTGTACATGAGCTTGCGGGTAATGTTGGTTTAGCGCTGTACACTGCGATACTCGCAACGTTGGGGATGGCGGTCTTATATCAGATTTGCGTGGGTAATGTGTACTTGCGAGCATTTACATTGGTGTTAGGTGCGGCTTCGGCGGCGGTGTTCTGGTCGGCGCGTCCACATATGATGTCATTTTTTCTCAGTACAATCGTCTTATACCTGCTTTACTCTTATAAATACCAGAAAAAAGATCGCTTATGGGCGCTTCCTGTAGTCATGCTAATTTGGGGTAATTTACATGCTGGCTTCTCAATCGGCTTTATCTTTATAGGTGGGGTGCTTGCTGGTGAAATTGCCAATGCGATACTTAATCCACAGG
>DAOTXB010000462.1:0-4689 GCA_034435575.1 Anaerolineae bacterium | reverse complement strand
TGACTCAGTGGTTGATTTGTCATATGTTGGAGGCATCGAACGCACAACGTAAGCACATCATGAACCCGCACGATCACGAATTTGCCTATCGTTTTAATCAAGAACGGCATGCAAAGCACATCGAAGAAGCGTTGGTCGTATAAGTAAAATGATGATGGTCAGCGAAATAATGTTGGTCAGGTGAGCAAAATCGAGCATGAGTATCCTGTAGTGTGCAGATTAGCCTGTACCAAATACTATCCAGAGCGCCGTTGAGTTCAAGTCCGAATTATCAACGATTTACGTGGGGGGTACCTGCTGACGATCTCACTGATCTGGTATGGGGCGCGTACTTTCGAGCGCGCTGCGTTGATCGCCCAGCTCTGACTAGTCAAATGACCAGTTTATGACTCATCAAAGGCATGATGATAGATTGTTCGCATTTTCATAAGCTGGAATTAGCGCATATGAGGTGCGTCCGCTATTGGAAGACTGATGTCGAAATAGCGATTTTTATGCGATCCAGGTGTACTGTCATAAAACTATATTTGTCACGCTGTACGCCTGAAGCGCATATTATGGAGTAAATAATTATGGATCATCGACAAAAACCGAAGATGGGTTCACTACAAACTGCCCTAAATCTGATGCTACTGGCACGCAGTTTCGATCTTGAAACCGACCAAACAATTGAGGCTTGCGCTCATCGGATTGAAGATTTACATCAGCCTTATCGTCTGCTCAAGCTGGATATGGCTCGACGCATCACAACCGAAGTCATCCCCGCGACCGATGCTTATGACTTCAACGTATCGGTGCGTCGTCGTAGCCAGGGTGTTGATCTAACAACGGTAAGGGCACATGGAAACATTCTACATAGTGAAGGTCTGGAAACTACCTTGATCCGTGGTCACATTCGTCTAGGTTGGCTGTTTCTTATAATCACTTTTGGCACGATGCTGTTCATCGGTTGCGGGTTACTTGGCATCGTCATGATGGGTGAAGCTCCGGCTCCGGCTCTAATCGCTTATATGGTTATCATCGGACCGTTGTCCTTGTGGTTTGGATGGCTCGTCCAAAAAGACTACCGCTTATTGACAGTATATCTTGCCAGGGCATTGGACGCAGAGGAAACGAAACTGGGGATGGAGGATAATTTTTTGTAACAGAAGACGGGAAAACAGTTCAATTTCAATGTCGGAGACTATACAGCGCCAATCATCTATTAATGCCTCAGTTCAGGTGACAGGGGAGGCGTCTCAAAATTGAGTTATAATCATAGTAATCTTGTGATGAAAACAGGTTGGATCCTCAATGATACGCGAGCAAGTTTTACCGTTGATATTTGAAAAATCAAGCGATGCCTTACTACTGATGACTCAAGATGGGGTGGCGATTGATTGCAATCTCGAGACGGTAAAACTGCTTAAATGTGGTAGTAAGTCCGAGATCATCGGGCATCATGCCAGTGAATTCTGGCCCGAATACCAACCGGATGGTAGTCGTTCGGAGGACCGCGCGCGGGTGATCTTCAAAAGGATCCAGTCTGAAAGTCGGATGTGTTTTGAATGGGTTCACCGATGTGCTGATGATACGTTTCTACCGGTTGAGGTGTTGTTGACCGCCGTCGAATTCGAAGGACGCTATATTATTCACGTCAACTGGCGCGACATTACCCGCCGTCGCAAGGCGGAAGATGCACTTGCTTATCGTCGCGCCCTGGAAAATCTCCTCACACACATGTCTAGCTATTTCATCAATCTGCCGACGGAAAGGGTCGATTCCGGTATCCATAAGGCTCTTGGTGATCTTGGGGTTTTTGTTAAAGCGGATCGTAGCTATATCTTTGTGTATCAGGATGGTGCGATGTTCAACCTGTCTGAATGGTGTGCCGAAGGCGTTACACCTCAGATTGATCGGATGCAGAAGTTACCAATTGATATGATGGCATGGTCTAACGAGCAGATTCTACATGGGAAAATTCTGAATACGCCCTGTGTAGCGGATTTGCCACCCGAAGCGCAGGCAGAGAAGGATGAGTTTGCCATTCAGGGTATTCAATCCGTGCTGGTGGTGCCGATGGAGCGTCGGGGGCAAGTAGTCGGTTTTATGGGCTTTGATGCGGTACGGCAACAGCGTCACTGGCCCGCAGAAGTGGTTGATTTGTTAAAGATTGCTGCTGGGATCATCGCCAATGTGCTTGATCGCCGTGATGCTGAGCGCGAACTGCGTGTAACCAATGCCACTCTGGAATATCGGGTGACTGAACGTACACATCAACTTGAGCAACGGCGACGTGTCGCGGAAAGTTTGCGCGATACACTTGCTGTCATTAATTCCAATCAAGTGCTCTCACATACGCTCGATCATCTTGTTCAGCAGGCAACCACGTTGCTGGAAGCCGATGCCGGTACGCTATATAGTCTGGATATAGAGAATCAGCAGGGTCGTATCGAATCGAGTTTTAAAATATTTGAAGATGATATACGCCATTTGACGTTTGATTTAACGACAACCTCCGGCATTGAGATGCTGAACATCATCGAGCAGCGTAAGCCAATGATTTCGTATTTTGACAAGTCCAATATCGAGCATATGCGGCAGGATACCAATGTGCCAGAATATGTTCGTATACGTCGTATCAACGTTCTTGAACGCTTCAACGGTTCGGTTTCCGTGCCGATCTTTGTGCGTGACGAACCGTTTGGCGCATTGCTACTCTATTACAAAAACGCACAAACGCTGGAAGATCAAGATTTTGAACCTGCTGTAACACTAGCTGATCAAGCCGCACTCGCCATCGAAAACGCCCGACTGCATCAATCAGCCCGTGACCAGCATGCCGAAGCGGAAAAACGCCGTCGCATTGCTGAAGGGTTGCGTGAGGGATTAGTTGTTCTCAACTCAGATCAGTCGTTGACCGACATTCTAGCATTTGTTGTGCAACAGGCGGTGAAGTTGTTGGAGACTGAAGGAGGCGCGCTGTATTTACTGGACGACAAAAAGAAGATGCTAACAGTGGGCGCATCACATGGGCTAGCGTCAACATATACAGCGTTAGCGATCCCTGTCGGCGGTGCGATCACCGGACGGGCGGTATCTTTGGGTGAACCGGTATCCGTGCCGGATCTTCGCGCGTCAACTAATTTAATTGAAACATATCTGACACAACCGGATATGCCACAGGGGTGGGTTGCTGCTCTGGCACAACTAAAAATGGATTATAACGCTGTGCTGGCAGTTCCCATCCGAACGCGTAGCGAAATATATGGTTCGGTCACGCTCTACTATGTAGAAAGCCAGCATTTTACCGATGACCTCATCGGGCTGGCAGTCGCGTTTGCCGGTCAGGTAGCGTTGGTCATAGAAAATGCTCGTTTGCGCGAGCGCGTGCGCGAGACAGCTACCGTTGAAGAGCGCAATCGGTTGGCGCGTGATCTGCATGATGCAGTGACGCAGACCTTGTTTTCTGCGAGTATGATTGCTGATACATTACCTGATTTGTGGGAGGTTGATCAGTTAGACGCCCGTCAGCAACTCTACCGGATGGGGCAACTCACACATGGTGCGTTGGCAGAGATGCGCTCGCTATTGATTGAATTGCGCCCGGCGCGACTGGTGCAGGCTGACCTTCAGACCTTGATGCAACAGTTGATTGACGCTGCTCAGGGACGTAGCACGGTCATGTTTGATCTGAAAGTAGACATTAGCTGTGAGTTGCCGGACGATGTCAAAATTGTCATATATCGTGTTGTGCAGGAAGCATTCAACAATATCATCAAACATGCACAGGCTGAGCACGCTTTTGTCAGCTTGCGTTGCAATGGCCATCAGTCGGTGTTGCAAATTCTGGACGATGGGTGTGGTTTCTATCCGGATGAGGTCAAAGTCGGGCATTTTGGCGTGCAGATCATGGCGGAACGCGCCACGTCAATTGGCGCAATATTTGTCATTGACGCCAACCCCGGCGAGGGCACCGAAATCAAATTAATATGGAGAAGCGATGAGTGAGACAATTCGTGTTTTGATCGTAGACGATCATGAAATGGTGCGTGAAGGGCTGGCTGCGATGTTGAAAACTGCGCCGGATCTGACATTAGCAGGGCAGGTGCCTGATGGGGATTATGCCGTCGCCTTCTGTGCAGAACAATGCCCGGATGTTGTGTTGATGGATCTGGAAATGCCGAAGATGGATGGTGTAACTGCAACCCGACGCATCCGTGAACATTGCCCTTATACTCAGATTATCGCGCTGACCAGCTTCAGTGAGGATGACCGCATTCAAGCTTCGTTGGAGGCTGGTGTCATCGGCTACCTACTCAAGAATATACCAGCGGGGCAACTTCGGGATGCGATCCGTAATGCTCATGCCGGTAAATCGACGCTGGCACCGGAAGCTGCCCAATCGTTGATTAAAGCCAGTGTACGTCCGCCGAAGCTGGGGGCTGACCTGACAGATCGTGAACTGGGGGTATTAACGCAGATGGTCGAAGGTATGACTAATGCACAGATCGGGCAAGTGTTGGAGATCAGCCTCTCGACGGCGAAGTTTCACGTCAGCACGATTCTATCGAAGTTGAATGCGAGCAGTCGCACTGAAGCGGTCTCACTAGCGTTGAAGCATGGATTGATTGAATTGGATTAGACCGCTTCAATTAGTCAGTTTACAATATCGTCCACAGTTAAAAAGTTGAACACCATCTGTGAGCC
>DAOTXB010000461.1:0-13465 GCA_034435575.1 Anaerolineae bacterium | reverse complement strand
GTGGAAAATATTTTAGATGTGGATGCAGATCAAACGAGTGTGCCCAATCGATATGCCAACCCCGGCGAAGATGGGTACATCCTCGGCGCGGATGAACTCGGACGTGATCTCTTGATTCGTCTGCTGTATGGCGGGCAAATTTCGCTGGCAATTGCCTATGCCGCCAGTTTTTTGTCCATCATCATTGGTGTGAGTCTGGGCTTAATCAGCGGGTTTTATGGCGGGTTTATTGACGATTTTATCGTGTGGATTATCAACACGCTGAGTGCCATTCCGGTGATTTTTCTATTGCTGATCGCCGCGACAATCTGGGACCCATCGCCACAAACGTTGATCTTGATTCTGGCACTGCTGGGCTGGGTGCAAAGCTGTCGGCTGGTACGCGGTGAGGTTCTCTCATTAAAAGAACGCGAATATATTATCGCGGCGCGGGCATTGGGTTCCGGCACCACGCGCTTGATGTTACAGCATATGCTCCCCAATATTTTGTCTGTTGTCATCATCGCACTGACGATCAACGCAGGCACGCTCATTTTGATCGAGGCGGCGCTGAGTTATCTGGGTATTGGTGTGCAACCACCGACTCCTTCATGGGGGAACATGCTCGCTGAATCGCGTACATTCTTCGTGAGTGGTAAGCATCTCATTTTCTTCCCCGGTGTGTTGATTACGGTGACTGTGCTATGCTTTTATTTGCTGGGGGATGGTCTGCGCGATGCACTTGACCCGCGCACCACTCGCAAATCATAGTAACCGCAATAAACGGAAGTAATGACCATATGAATCGGCAATTTATGCTGTTAATCGGGCTATTTGTCATCATAGCGGGGAGCGCAATCGCGTTTGTCACACTCAATAATGATGAAAACCCCGGTGCCTTAGTGAACAGCTTTGATGATTCCACCGCTTTCACGCTTGATTATCCTGACCAATGGGACTACCGAATTCCGGCGGCGAACACATTCTTGCTCGCGCCCTTACCCGTGTTGGATGATTTGGAAGCAGGACCTTCGGTAACTGTTCTGCGTACCAATCGCTTTGAAGCGGGTGGTGACACAGGAGATGATATTTTGACCACCTTTCTAGCGCGCAATGCCTTAACCGGAGACGACTCCAACTGGACACAAATTGACGCTGGACTTACCGCACAAATTGGTGGGCAGAACGCGGTTGGTATTGAGATTTCCGGCAATGATGACCCTGAAGGGGAACCACTCCGCACACAGATTTTCGTCACACTCTCAGAAAATAACATGGTCTATTTTGTATTTCTTAGCGCACCAGAAACCCTCTGGGATGACTTCGTCGATACCCTTACCGCCATGCGCGACAGTGTAGAGATTTTGGAATAAACGGTTGCGATGAAGAAACGGCAATTTTCTCGACGCGATTTTTTGACCCTGCTCGGTTTGAGCGTGGGCGGTACCGTTGCGACAGGCACCTGTGCAACCATATCTGCCTTATTGTGGCGCGGGCGTGACAACGATCCATCACCGACACCCATCACACTTTTGGTGCCAGAAGATACTGTCTCCCGCCCAACAATGGTCAGCCGTGACCAATGGGATGCATCATCGGTTAACCACAGTGCCACCAACGAGCGCGGTTTTTATAGCACCACCAATCCAGAAGGCTGGCGTGTTTATGCCGATGCACTTACCGATGCCTATCAAACACTCGTTATCCATCATTCCGTGATTTATGGCGACAATGATCTGGACACAGTGCGCGATATTCAACGCACCCATCAACAAGATCGTGGCTGGGCGGATGTCGGCTATCATTATCTGGTTGGTCGTGCGGGAGAAATCTATATCGGGCGTGATTTACAGGCGCGTGGTACCCATGTGCAAGGTTTTAATACGGGTAGTGTTGGTGTGTGCTTGCTCGGTAATTTTATGGAGATTGCACCGACAGAGGCGCAAATCAACGCCACATTGATGTTAAGCATGTGGTTAGCCGATCATCTTGCCTTGACGCATCTTGCCGGACATCGTACCTTTAGCGATGGCACGGTGTGTCCGGGGGATAATCTGGTTCCATATCTAGCGGATTTCGCGCAAAGTACGGGCTTATTGCAAGGCAAAGATGGTTATATTCCGCTTGATGAGACGGGTGAACAAGCCTGTACCTGTGGCTGTACACCCGACGCTCACCCAACGCACTGCGAATCCGCAATATCCGTGTAAGACTTCTAATGCTAAGATTCAGACAATAATACGCTGTTTTGAGGACGATTATGCAAGTGACTGAAAACCTATCATCGACCACATCGCGCTCCAATAATAACCGCTTCATCGAGTGGCAAGCATGGGCAAAAGTGATCGTGTTGTTCGGCTTAGGCTTCTACTTCACTACCAATATCATCAATGGCAACCTGACCAACTATGTCAATGTGCGCTTCGCATGGTTATCGTATGTCGCGGTGGCGATCTTATTTTTGCTTGGATTTGCGGCGCTTTATGGCATCTGGCGTGGCGACAAAACACAGACCGTCAATGTCGGGCATCAACTCAATGTATCGTGGGGCGTGATCGCCATTAGCGCGTTACCGCTCCTCTTCGGCACATTGATTCCGTCACAACCCCTCGGCGCAGAAGCAATTCGCGGGAACATCAGTATGAGCGCCGCGAACTTCAACACCGCCACTGCGTTTCAACGTGAACCCGTTGAACGTAATGTGCTGGAGTGGGTACGTGTCTTTAATCAAGATGTGCCAGCCGCGTTTGATGGAGAGCCCGCGGATGTGATTGGCTTTATCTACCGCGAACCGGACTATGCCCCCGATCATTTCGTGGTCGCGCGTTTTACCATGAGTTGTTGTGTTGCGGATGCTAGCGCTATTGGCGTGGCGGTTTACTTTGATGGTGCGGATGACATTGCAGATGGCGAATGGGTACGTGTCAGTGGAGATTTCCTCGCCGGGACTTTTCGTGGCACAGCAACACCCATTTTGCAGGCGACTGTTGTCGATATTGTTGACCAACCAGAGCATCCCTACTTATATCCGTGAGTACACAAGAATCTACGATAAAGTTATCCCGCTTTGATCTACTCGTGCTGAGTGTACTGATTCTGTTGGTGATTCTGGTTGGTGGCGTTGCGCTCGTCGGCACACTTAATACCGATAACCTACAGGTCGCCTATATGGTGCAAGGCGGGGGTAATGTCGCTGATATTTGGCTAGCAGATTTAGACTCACCGGAGAACGCTCGACAAATTACTGACTCCGAAATTGGTGTGGATAGCTTCACCGTGAGTCCAGATGGCAATTCTATTGTCTATGCAGATCGTCATTTTGAAACAGGGGCGATTGAATTACGTCGGCTTGATCTACGAAATAACACCACGACCACACTCACTAATTGTATTGAAACGCGAAGTGTGTGTCACGCCCCGGTCTATAGCCCAACAGGTGAGATGATCGCCTATGAACGCCGGAATGTATTTCAGCAGGATAATACCGTTGCCCGGCAAGAACGCATGTGGATTCTGGACATGACCACACCCACCTCGGAGGCGACATTGCCAGAAACGTATCCGCTCATCCCCGAACCGGATATTCTGGGGCATAGCGCCGTCTGGTCATTAGATGGCAATTCGCTGGCTTTTTATGATAATAACAATGCGGGCGTGGTTGTCTATAATTTTGATGCCGCCGCACGCGAGGATAACACCGCGGTCAGTTTTATCGTGACGGGCATCGGCACCAATGGCGCATTGTCGCCGGACGGCACGCAATTCGTCTTTCCGGAATTGCTATTTGATGACCAGCAAGCCCGTGCTTACTTACAGGTAGCGGATTTGGTCACGTTGCAGTATCAGGTGCTCACCGCGCCGGAAGAAAACGCCAACGATACTGCGGTGGTATGGCATCCCGATGGACGGCATATCGGTATTTCGCGACGATTTTTGGGCGGTGACCGTGCAACGCCAGGACAACAAATTTTTCTGTTGGATACAGCGGATGGGTCGCTTGACCCTTTAGTATTTGACAGCGATTACTTTCATGGGGTGTTCTCATGGAGTCCAGACGGTGACTTGCTGGTGTTACAGCGTTATGAAACCGACACACGAACTCAATTGGCGACGGGAGGTATTGTTACGGAAATCTGGGTTTACGATATGGACTCACGGGCGCTTACACGCATAGCGGAAGATGCCTATCAACCGCTATTCGTCCCATGAGTGATACGATCAGTTAACGACTTCTTCCAGTGTGGCAACCAACGTTCCACACGGAGTAAATATCCAATCAGCATAAAAATGGACAAGAGACTGACGCTTGCACCCCATTCAAACCAGATCGGACGATACCGAAAGATCACTTCAAGCGGTGGATCATCAGCAGACCGCCCCTGTATTCGCACACCGAGCATCGTGCCGATAGTTTCTAGCGGGGCTGTTTCGCCGTTGATGCTCACCGACCAACCCGGATAGGCAATTTCGTGGACGACCAGCAAATTATCATCCGGTACAGCAGGTGCGATAATATGGATGCTATCAAAGCGATGATCGTAGCTGATGACAGGAGTATATTCATCCTCTGTTGGGACGGCAGGCAACGCCGCACGATACGTCGGCACAATAAATGTATAGGGACGGCGTTCTGGATGCACATAAAGCACCATATCGTTTGCGGAATGTGACAACGAACTGCGTTGAAAACCTTCATCAATCACGCGCTCCTCAAACCGTTCGTTGGGGACAATCGCATAATCCGGTGGCGGGAACATCAACACACTGCCAATGGTGCGCGGGGTGGCGCGTATACGGTAATCTGGATTGGCAAGGGAGGCACGGATGCGTAATGCATAAAATGGCGCATAATCAAAGAAATCTGCCGTAGCAACGGTTAGCACACCATCAGGATGCTCCTCCCGTAAGGCTTCAAGAATCGGGCGATACCTGCTGTCGACAGGGGCGGTAATCACCACGCGACGCACATTATGTGCAACATCAAGTAACGCTATCCCGCTGACGATCATAAACGCAACAAATCCCGCTAGTCGAAAGACATTCGTCGACAAGTTGCGATTCGTCAGCGTGAAGATGATGTCCACCGTCAAGGCGATCAATACCGCTAAAAAGGGCACCGCAGCCGGTAGCATACGCTCCAAGATGCGCCATTCAGCCAATATCGGCAGTTGTCGATACAGCCAGATTATCGGCGGTGTGCCTCCTTGTGCCCATACGGTAAAAAGCAGGGTCATACTCACGGTGGGGATGATGATACGCCACTGTGCTTGAAGACGTATTAATCCGCGCCACCCAAAGCTGATGAATAGTCCGATAATGAACACCACAAACAGAGGTGGGATGAGGTAATGGTAAAAGACGGCAATATGAATGCCATCAACCGTTTTTTGACCGAATCGGGCGAATGTTTCAATGAACGAGGTGGGTGGATGATTAATGATGCTGTTCAGCCCCTCTGGATGCCAGATGTGCTCGCGGTTCATCCATAGGGGTAACACGCGCATGAGCGAAAGACCGACTGCAAAACCTCCGGCAATGACAAGACGGGTGAAAGGGTGAAGGGCAAAGCGTAAGCGCCTACCATTGACCGTAAACACACCGCACAGCGCGATTGCACCACAGCCAATCACGGTCGGCAGAACATACCAGAGCGTTCCTGCCGTCACCAGCAAATATACTGCCAGAGAAAATATGCCAATATGCCAGCGTTGCCGTTTATAAAGTACGCCCCATAACCCAGCATACACCCAGACCATATAGACCTGGCTCAAGCCCATCTGATATTGCCCGTCGCCAATCGCACCAATGAGGCTACCGTTGAGCGCGATCAATAGCGCAAGCATGACACGCCCGCTAAATCGTAATCCGAGCAGATAGGCAAACCACCAGCCGCCCGCACCTGCTAACAAGAAATGTATGATGATGGTGATCTTCGCGCCCACAACCGCCCCGCCAAATAGCATTGGTATGAGCATGAACGGGTTCAGGATGAATGAAAACGCGCCTTCTACCAGGGGTTCTCCTGTACCAAGTAGCGGATTCCAGAAGGGAATTGCCCCGCTATGAATAAATGTTTCATGGGCGATGGCACCGCTGTTTATCAGATAGGATTGCTCAAGTCCATAAATTTCAACTGATGGTGAAAGATTAAGAATGTGCGTGCTTGAAACGACGATTACCCCGACAATAAGCGTAAGTTCGACAAAATAGTGAACTGAGATTGGTAAGCGCGGGATGTGCCATTTGAACAAGGAACGGTGCAGATTCGGTGTGACTGTAGCGATGCGCCATGCGACAAGTACCACACCGAGAAGCACCCATTGCGCCTGTTGACGCGGGAGCACCAACAAGAGCAGGCTCATCCCGATGACGAAGGCGACATAAAGCACCGTATTGACTGTGGGAGATGTACGCGAAAATGACTGATCCATAGGCTCATCATAGCATGATCGTTTATGGCAATGCTATTAAGGATGTACCGTTAAAAGTCCTTTATGCTTTATCGTTTAGAGGTCAACCAGAAGCGCTCCCTTGCTAACAAAACACCGAACAGTCCTGCAAAAAACGCGAGGATGCTTATCGTCATCGTACGCCAGAATGGTGTCTCGCCGGTTGCGGGCAATGCTGAGACAGGCAATGCCGTGACACAGGTTTCATCAGTCGCATTATCCGCATTCACACAGGCTGTGTTGGGGATGATCTCGATGCCATCTAATACCGTTGTATTAATCGTGATCTGTGCTTGCTCGCCCACTGCCAGTGTCCCGACAGATACAGTCACCGTTTGACCGCTGATGATCGCGGTGCCTTGCGTGGTCGTCACCGCATCAACACGTAATTCAGGACGGAGTGTGTCCGTTATCACCACGTTATTACCAGCTACCGTTCCTGTATTACTCACAGTGATCACCCATTCGAGCGTTTCTCCGGTTACGCCCAATTCACCGGGACGTAAGAACCCAATTTTGCTTATTGCAGGGTCGAATATGTCAATTTGGGGCGCATCTGTGCCAGATGTGGGCGCTTGTGCAACAGGTATATTGGGGCTATCGTCGTCAATAATGCTAATGCGGTGCGTACTGCGTGTGGCATCCAGCACACCGGGACCAGTCACGATTAACTGCATTGTGAGTGTTTCATCACCTTCAACAATCAGATCATCGATCACATCGTAAGTAAATTGCACCGTGTTCGATGTTCCCGGTGCAGGGAAATTGCCTGCGTTGAATGTGAGGGTCAATGTTGCCGGTTGCGTACTCGTGAAATCAACCCCGTTAGCCGCGCTACCGACCTGTGACACGTACACAGTCAAGGGTACGGTGGTTGGTGTGTTGAACGTTCCAGCGGTGTTGTCAATAATAAGTTCAACAGTTTGTGCGCCTGTTGCTGTACCTTCGGTGTCGAATATGGTGGACGGCGTGGTGAAGTATATGAGGGGCAATATAACATTGTCGCTGGAAAGGGCACCTGCATCGCATGATCCCGCCGGACGAGGCACACCACGTTGGTCAACACCATTTAATATTGCCGGACAATCTACAGGGGCAATGTCGATTGCAGGGCTACCCGCTTGCAGATCATAGCTCGTGCCGATGCTCCCGTTATTTGCAAGGGGTTGTAACAAGGGATTAGTCGCTGGCAAATCCGTCGGGTCAAGTGGGATGAAGCTACACCATCTATCCGTCGGAATACCACCTGAGGGCGAAGATGAAACATTATATCCTAGCGATGTACTCTGATTGGTTGCGGAACAGTCGGTATTGAGGTTGTCTGCGATAATCGTGCCCTGTAACCTACCTGTACCTGCAAAGAGGTCTACTCCACCGACACTATTGGCAAACAGCGTCGTCGTGTTTTGTGCGATTGTTGTGTGAATGAGTTCAATATCTCCGCCAGCGTTCATACCAACACCCCCGCCAAGGGTTTGTGAAGTATTTCCGGTGATTGTGCTATTGATAATGCGTGTGGTAGATTGGTTGCCAACTCTACCGATACCACCACCTACAAAACCAGCGCTGTTATTGGAAATGGTGGTACGTTGTATAGTGAACCCGTCTACATTACTCGCATCTTCGTATAGCCCACCGCCTGAACCCTGTGCGGTATTGCCCGTAATCAGACTATCAAAAATGTTGAATGGGGCGAGGGTAGTATATAGACCACCGGCGTTATTTTGACTGCTATTGCCACGAATGATACTACCTCGCATCGTGATCTCACCGAGTTGCAAATTGCCGATTGCGCCACCAACAGCTGTATCGAGCGCTTGGTTGCCCTCAAACACTGAAGCGGTAATTTGCATGTCTCCAGTGAAATTCTCAATCGCCCCGCCAACACCATTACTACGAACGATATTGCCAGTAAATGTCGATCCATAAATTTGAATATCATCGCTTCCATTGAAGATTGCGCCACCGCCACCCCCGGCGCCATTTCCCGTTGCGGTGTTGTTAGCGAAAATGGTGTTGTTGATGCGGAAGATTGTACCAGGTTGGGAAAGGCTATTATTTAAGCCACCCCCCAATTGTGCGGTATTGTCAGAGATTACGCTATTGTTGATGATTGTGTCGCCACTTGACCATATACCCCCGCCATTTTCTGCGGCGATATTATTTTGAACGGTAGCATTGGTCAGTGTTAATGCGCCTAAATTATAAATCCCGCCACCGAAGTCAAACACCTGTGCAGGGTCGCCATTATCCGCGATGTTGTTCTGTACTAACGTGTTCGTCAGCGTGGTTACCGCTGTGTTGGTCGCATAAATGCCGCCACCAGACGGGAAAATTCCTGCGATTGTATTATTCTGCACGGTGCTTTCTGTTATGGTGAGCGTACCGGCAGTATATATACCACCGCCATTTACGAAACCACTTGCCAAACGTCCACCGTCAATCACGATCTGATTAAGTGTGAGGTTCCCACCCGCATCTACCGCCAGAATACGAAATTCTGGTGCCGTCGCATCACGATAGACGCCAAAGCTCGCGCCCTCAATCGTGATGTCTGATGTGATCGCGGGTAAACCGGTTGCGCCGTTTCCGACGATGCCATTGACCGCATTCAGTACGATATTTGCCGTGAGTGTCAGTGTGTCCGCACCCGCGCCAGCCGGGCAATCTGCATGGACGACCGCATCAGCGTTAGCATTATCAATCGCTTCAATCAATGAGCATAAGCCGTCGGCAACAACATTAGCCGTCGGTGCGGTGATAGAAAAATCAACCGCGCGTGTGGTGTATTGGGGAATTAAGCTGATTGCAAGTAACCAGATAAAAACTGAAAGACCGATTCGGGAACGATAAGACATGAGCACGTTTCTCTCACTTGCTGAATATTTTGAGGCTATTTTACCGTAAAACTATTTGTCTCTACGAACAATTGTGAAAATAATGATGGGATGTATATATTTATTGCTGATGCATACGTATGATCTCAGATGTCAATCATTGAATTGCAAGATAAATACGAGCACTATCAATGTGACCCCGAAGACTATGCCAGATAACAATCCTGCAACCGCATCTTGCACACCAACGGCAAACAATATCCCGAACACAACACCGCCACAGAGACATACGAAAATCATCAACCATGTGATGAATTTTGAGTGAAGTTGCATCGTCTCTTATCCTTGTGACCTTTGATTACTTTCGTCGCACAAAACCGTCAGATATTAGACGTGATCTATCATCATGATGACTGAGGGATGTGGAAAAGCTGTGAAGAAGTTCTGAATGTTGCGTGGAATTGCGTCTATGCTGTCAATATTTATGCGCTGTTGGCTTTTTTGCTACAATCAGGATGGTTACTGAAGTGGTAAATCCGTTTCCCATGTGACGGCAAATTTTGATGATAATAAACGGAAGGTCGATTGATGACTCAGCGTATCCGACGTGCTCTGTTATTTATGCCCGGTGACGAGCGCAGAAAAATTGAAAAAGGTGCTGGACTAGATTTAGACACGGTCATCATGGATCTTGAGGATGGTGTGGCGCTGAATCATAAACCCAATGCCCGCAGAACCATTCGATTGGCACTGAGTGAAGTCGATTTTGGGCGCACAGAACGGCTAGTACGAGTGAATCCGATTAGTCAGGATGGACGGTTTCTTGAAGACGTTGAACAGACGATTGAAGGACAGCCGGATGGCTATGTCATCCCCAAAGTGGAATCTGCTGACCAACTCTACACGATGGATACTCTGCTCACACAGAAAGAACGTCAATTTGGGTGGACGGCGGGGAGTCTTTACATTTTTGCCATTATCGAAAGTGCGCTGGGGGTCATCAACGTAGAGACAATTGTCCGCGCTACGCCCCGTTTACGGGGGTTGATGTTCGGCGCAGAAGACCTGACCGGCGATATCGGCGCAACCCGCACCCCTGACCTGTGGGAAGTGTTTTATGCACGGAGTAAAGTCGTGCTGTATGCCAAAGCGCATGGGATGGATGCCATTGATACACCCTTTGTAGACCTCGCCGCCAATGATAGCCAGCTTATCGCGGAGACCGAACAAGCGCACTATATGGGCTATACCGGAAAATTGGCGATTCACCCCAAGCACGTTGCGCCAATTCAGCAGGTGTTCACCCCGACCGATGAACGTATTCGTATGGCAAAACGTTTGATACAGGCACATGACGCACATCAGGATGCAGGGTCAGGGGTATTTCAGTTTGAAGGGAAAATGGTCGATATGCCGATGGTAAGAGCCGCCCGAACCATCATTGCACAGGCAGAAGCCGCAGGGGTTGATGTGCGTGCGCTTTAATAACCACGACCCGTATCGGGGTGTATTCCCGCACGGGCAATCAACAATTGGGTTTGTCCGTTTTCTTCGATAGGCATGAAATAGATGCGTACCGCGTTCGGACCTGTTTCCATCTTAACGTGATCTTCTACAAAGTAGATGTCACCATTATGGGTGACTTCGCGCTGACTGCGTAAATTGGGCTTTTGTCGCACACGTTCGCCCTCAATGCTGATCTCATAACGCAGATGTTCATAATATTGATCATTTGCGTAGTGTTTGTCCTTGAGTTGATAGGCAGGTAGCCACTGTTCCACCAATCCACATAACGCCTTATAGACCTTGATCGGTTTAGGATAGCCAGAACTCTGGGCAGTTTCTAGCGCTTTTCTGGTAATAATTAGCTTGTTAGGAAAACGCTTCCCCGCCTCGGTCACGGCTTCTTCCACAGTCTTATAGTTGATCGGCTTAAGGATGTAGGATAAATCGGCATCGGGCGAAATGCCTGTGATTGTTTCCATGAGATTCGTATTGTTTTCCAACGAGGGGTCAATGCCATCACCCAACACCCAGCTATAATTCAAATTGACAAAAACATTGCCGTCAGTGCCCAATTGTTGCAGGTCAGCAGGCGTGAGCATATAGATTTCACTCAATGAATCCAGCGGCTTGGCTAAATTGCGTGAGGCAAAGGTGATATGCCCGACCATCCGGCGAAAAGCGTCTGCCAGATCATATGGCAACTCATTCAATAGTTCCGGTGGACTGAGCAGTACATTATGACTTGCCGGCTCAATATCAAGCATCAGGTGTTCTTCCAGCGCCAATTTCATCGGTTCAAGGTGGCTGTCGTTTAAGAGGTGAGTGAGGAAGGGATCGAGCAATCTGAAGATGTCTTCAGGGTTATTATTTGGCATCAATTTTTCCACGACCTCGGTCATGCGGTCAGTGGAAAATACATTGCGGGTGGTGTGTTTCAAAATATTCACACATTCGCGGGATAATCCAAAGGTGATGGCATGGTTGCGGGCGGCGGTGCTCCAATGAATAATAAACCCTAAAAACTGAGCGAGTGAGGCTTTGGTGACCGGGTTATCGGGTGATTCGATAAGCAAAAGTTTAGGATCGACAATAACATACGCCATGGCGTTATGATGTAACCCCTTCTGTGGCGACGATCAACATCTCTTTTGCCAGGCGAGTGCTCTCATCCATAAAATATTCGGGCCAATTGGTGATCTTCCCATTGCGATCTACATGAACTTCCTCATAAGATGTGCCCTCATCGGGGTCACGCACGGCAAAATACATGCGAATTTTATGATGAATACGCTCGTCTGTTCCGGCGATCAACAAGCGTAGTTGATTCACGATGTATTCGCTGTGTGTCTCGATAATGCATTGGACATTCACACGGGTGAGCGCAAAGAAAAAATAGGCTAATTGCGATTGCACATAAGGGTGAATGTGGACTTCCGGCTGTTCCACGATTAACAGATGATGCGGTGGCGTGAGCAACCCCTGCACAATAATCGGCAAAATCTGGCTGGTGCCAAATCCGACAGCGGTCAGATCAAGCGCTTTCGACATGCCACTCTGATAAACTTTGAGCAATGTCCCTAATTTGCCCAGATCCTCAACTTCGACACGATCTAATAATTTGAGGAATCGTAACCACACATAAACCGCTTCCAATAAAGGCGCTTCTTCGATCTTATGATCTATTGGATTCCAGAATACGATCATGCGCTCACGGTGTTCTTTGAGCGCGTTGGCAACCGAGCGACCATCCACGCCAACATCTGACCAGAATGGGTCTGCGCCGAGTGAGTACACAGTGGACGGTGACACACGGAAGGCGCTCACATAATGGATGCGTCGGGTAAATACTTTACGCACGGTGTTTTCCACGAAGGTGAAAAATTCTATGGCATACCAGCCTTCAATTGACTTTGTCAGATCATCGCGTTTTTCGGTGAGCATGTACTCCCGCAATGATTGCGCTTGCCTCGCGGTGAGCTTGCCATACCATTCACGATAATCACGCAGGCGGGGCACAATGACCAGATCGCTAGTGCTAAATTCTGGCAGATTCAGTTCCATGATCGCCGTCTGAATCAGTTGCACATGCTCATTGACAATTTCATAAGTCAGGTGATCTTCGGTGAGGATGTCACTCAGCGGGTTAGAGATTGCAATCGACCAGTTTAATTCATCGGCTTCGGTCAATGCCTGCACTAGCATCCTTTGTGGATAATAATCGTACATATCGACCTGTGCATTTTCAAAGGGTTTGATCTCGCTAAGTCCGTTGTTTTGTAATTGACGTATGATCGCGTGCCGTAATCCATCAGATATTTCGGTGATGCGATAGGAATCGTTCTTCCATTCAATGATTATCCTTTCAGAGTAACCGATTTCTTCGTTACCACGCGCATACTCTGCAAAGACCAGACGCACTTCAGTCTCGCGCAGGGGTTCAAATTCCATCCGCATGTAGAGCGCGTTTTCACCATCACCTTTGACTAATGCCTCAATTTTTAGGCGCTTATCCGGGTCACCGTCGGGCAGTTCGCCTCCATACCAGATGTCTCCGACGTTCCCGAGGCGCACTAATTCCCCGTTGATGTGCAGTGATGTATTCTCTCGATTAGAGATCGTTTGCATCATCATCAACATGGATTGGATAACCGTGCTTTTACCGGAACTATTGACCCCGGTAAACAGGGTAAGATC
>DAOTXB010000460.1:0-29039 GCA_034435575.1 Anaerolineae bacterium | reverse complement strand
CAGATCAAGATGTTTGGGGATTTTGTGTTGTGGTTTGTCGATACTGCCTTGCCAGAAGCGAATCCGCCTGCGGTAGCAATTCGTAATTTACGCACGACGGCGAATCGAGCGTATGCAACGGCGAATGGTCTGCGAAAAGGTGTAGTGCATATCAATATGCCCTTCCGTAAGCCCCTAGAACCGACTCCCGTTGAGGGTGATGTGATTGAAATACCGGAAGAAGCACAAGCGCGTCCAGATGGAAAACCGTACACAGAATTTTACAGGGGAAATCCGGCAATCACACAAGATTCAATGCGAATTGTCGAAATTATCCGAGATCACCCCAATGGCTTAGTGATAGCAGGTGTAAATGCCCTACAATCCTATCCTTTTGCGCCAGATCAAATTGGGCGTTTTGCCGAGCTATATGGATATCCATTTTTTGCAGATGTGCTATCAGGGGTGCGGTTTATGGGCGATAACGTTATTGGTGGTTACAACACGTTTATCAAATATACGGATTTCCCTAAACCAGACCTGATTATTCGATTTGGCAACGTTCCGCTATCGAAATGGTTAAATCAATATATTTCTGAAGTCAACCCAAAACACTATATTCATTTTTCAACCAGTGGTGAGTGGTCAGATGATGACCACGCAGTAACAGATGTGGTTGTACCCCATTTCGACACGATTTTTATGGAAGGTCTGGAGCGCGAATCTTCACTCAAAACTCAGTTCTCAACACTCGAAACGACAACGTGGCGCACCATTGACCAAGAAATAGAGAATGGCGAATATTTCGATGGGGGTGTGGTCTATGATATTGTGGAACTCATCCCACCGGAAAGCACCTTGTTTTCTGGTAATAGCTTACCCGTGCGCCTGTTAGATCAATTTGGCAAGCCACAGGATAAGCGCATCCACGTCTATGCCAATCGTGGCGCGTCGGGCATTGATGGCAACATCAGCACCGCGCTGGGTACGGGTGCTGTTCGCGCCGATAAACCACTTGTCGCGGTAATAGGTGACATCACGTTTTATCATGATATGAACGGCTTACTCGCGGTGCATCGGTGTGGTGTGCCGATTACGATTGTATTGCTCAATAACGATGGGGGCGGGATTTTCCATCGTCTGCCCATTAAAGATTATGATCCCGAATTTACCGATTATTTCCTGACCCCACACGGGTTAGATTTTTCCCACGCGGCGAAAATGTACGGCTTAGCGCATCAGGTGATTGATGTTTCCGCACAGAATGCCCGTGAGCAATTCCGGCAAGCATTCAGCGAAAGTGTCAACGCACGCAATTCGACGGTCATTGAAGTCAAGACTGATGCCCGGGCAGATTTACAACGCCGTGACGAGATTGTGAAAGCGGTGCATGAAGCAATAAAAGCATTGGGAGATCAATAAATTAAGGCAAAAGGGATAGCGCTCTGAAATACTGACCAACTGGAAAACATTTGCGTTTACTAGCACATTACACATTTGATCAACTGAAAGGACATCAGAGTAATGACAACGAAAGAACAACAAGCACAAATCAAAACAGAAGACCTGATGAAGTTAGCGAATTGGCAGGAAGTCAAGCCGTATTCAGACATCACCTATCACAAAGCAGAAGGCATCGCCCGTATCGCCTTTAATCGCCCGGACATCCGCAACGCTTTTCGTCCATTGACCATTGATGAGATGACCGAAGCAGTTCTAGACGCATGGCGCGATAGTAGCATCGGCGTGGTGTGGATTACCGCTAACGGACCCAGCAGTAAAGACGGGATCTGGTCATTCTGTGCAGGTGGCGACCAGAGCGTGCGCGGAGAAGCGGGTTATGTCGGTGATGATGGTGTAGCGCGTTTGAATGTGCTCCAACTACAACGCTATATTCGTAATATGCCGAAACCGGTGATCGCTGTTGTGCCTGGATTTGCTATCGGTGGCGGTCATGTGTTGCATGTGTGCTGTGACCTGACTATTTCCAGCGATAACGCCATTTACGGGCAAACAGGTCCCATCGTAGGTAGTTTCGATGCGGGTTATGGTTCATCCTTCCTCGCGTCCCACATCGGGCAGAAAAAGGCGCGTGAAATCTGGTTCCTGTGTCGTCAATATAGCGCCGCACAAGCCGAAGATATGGGCATGGTCAACACCGTCGTGCCACTCGCACAACTCGAAGAAGAGGCGTTACAGTGGTCGCGGGAAATCTTAAAGAAAAGCCCGATTGCCCTGCGCTTTATCAAAGCGGGTTTGAACGCCGAGTTAGACGGTCAAACCGGCGTACAGGTGATGGCAGGTGACGCAACGATGTTGTTCTACATGACAGAAGAAGGGTCAGAAGGCAAAAATGCCTTTCTTGAAAAACGCGAGCCGGACTTCAGCAAATTCCCGCGCAGACCATAATCAAGCGTACAGTACACTATCAGGGGCACAAATCCGTGTCCCTGATACAATAGATACACAGTAGTACGGAGAATAACTCATGGTAGAGAAAATCATCAAACTTCCTAACTCACTACCGGGTGGTGAGATTATCGCAGTAGAAGTTTCTGAAGATGACTATATGCGCGATTATGCGGAGACATTCCATGAATGGGTACAAGGAGTCGTCACAAAAATGTCGCCAGTATCATTAAAACATGATCAACTAACTACATATTTCAGACGATTACTTGAGTCTTACTTTGCACTTAGATCTATCGGAGAAATATTACGAGTGCCGTTCGTCATACGACTACCTTCTGTAAAGTCGCGCCGTGAACCTGATTTGCAGATCATCCTCAAACCCAATACGAAAAATATCAAAGAAACATATATGGATGGTGCCGCGGACATCTGTATTGAGGTTGCCTCACCCGGAAGTGTCGCTGTTGATTATGGGGAAAAATTGAACGAGTATGAACGTGGTGGTGTTCGTGAATATTGGATCATTGACCCTATGCGCGAATCAACCACATTTTATCGCCTTAATGAGAAGCAAAAATATCACGCTATTCAACCGAATTCGCAACACATATATACCACCCCTTTACTCCCAAATTTTAAGTTTGATGTTGCTGTTTTATGGCACGATGAACTGCCGGATATTATCACTACAGTGAAATCTGTACAGGATATGCTGAAAGACGAGTAAACGACACCTATGCAAGATTGGTTACAAGCACGCGCACACGCAACGCCACACAAAATCGCGCTAATTACAAATCCTGCGCCACAATATCAGGACTCGGTGACATTCTCACAATTAGATCGTCAAATTAACCAAATGGCAAAGCGATGGGTCAATGCAGGCATCAAACCCGGTGACCATGTGGGGATGGTTATCCCATCATTTCCCTTGTCTATCATACAAATTTTTACAGCAATGCGTATGGGTGTAGTGTTCGTCCCATTAAACATCCGTTTAACCGCAACTGAAATTACACAGCAATGTATTCAGGCTGATTGCCAGTGGCTGTTGCCCTATGGCACTACATATTTATTACAAGAACTCAGAGCAAACGGCATTTCCATTGCTAATCTTGATAAAAAGCCCGCTAAGCACCAAAAAACTTTATTTACAAACACAATTGATCTCAACAAACCCTTTACCATCATCCATACGTCAGGGACATCGGGCACGCCGAAAGGCGCAACACTTACATATGGTAATTTTTTCTACAGTGCAATGGCTTCTGCATATCGATTAGGTACGCTTCCAGATGATCGTTGGTTATGTGCCCTACCCCTGTTTCATGTCGGTGGGTTGAGTATTATACTCCGCGCGTGTTTATATGGCATTACTGTTGACTTACTTGAGCGATTCGACCTTGACGAGATTAATAATAAACTGAGTACCGAACCCATCACATTAGTTTCGTTAGTACCGACGATGCTTTATCGCTTACTAGAACAAGGCACACCGGAAAAATGGTCACATCTGCGTTTAGTCTTACTCGGTGGTGCGGCGGCAACACCAGAGCTAATCGAAAAAGCAAAATCCGCAGGCATTCGGGTTAGTACGACCTATGGCTTAACAGAAGCAACTTCACAGGTAGCAACTATGCTTCCAGAAGATGTCGCCCAAAAGCCCGGAAGCGTGGGTAAACCACTCATGTTTACACAGATTCGCATTATTGATGAAAACAACGATGAACAGCCAGCCGGTGAATATGGTCAGGTGATTGTACGCGGAGAGACAGTCATGCAAGGTTATTACAACAATCCCAAAGCAAACAACCGCACATTGCGCGATGGCTGGTTGCATACCGGTGACATTGGCTATATGGATGAAGATGGCGATTTGTTTATTGTACAACGGCGTACGGATTTGATTGTAACGGGTGGGGAAAATGTCTATCCAGCAGAGGTTGAAAATATATTAAGAGCACATACAGCGGTTAAAGAGGTTGCCGTTGTTGGAGTTAGTGATGCTGAATGGGGTCAACGGGTGGCGACAATGATTGTTTTGAAGGCAAAAACAGACATAAATACGGACGAATTAGAAGGCTATATCCGTAAAAAACTTGCTGGATACAAAATACCGCGTTTATGGCGCTTTGTAGAGGCGCTTCCTCAGACAAGCTCAGGCAAAATTGAACGTAAACGAGTTGTTGAGTTATTGGAATCATGACAAATTTAACCGTAAACAATGTGAGTTATGCTATAGATCGTGCTGGCACCGGCACACCTATCGTGCTATTACACGGCTTCACCGGGAGCAAAAGCAACTGGGAATTCCTCACATCGAAATTTGCCACGGAACATACCATTATTGCGCCTGATATTCTTGGGCATGGCAACAGCGACTCACCTGATGACCCAAGTCGCTATCGCATGGAATTTGTCGCTAATGATATTGTGAAGCTCATCCGGTCAATGACTAGCGCAAAGGTAACATTGGTGGGTTATTCGATGGGAGGACGACTGGCGTTATATATTGCGCTAAATTATCCTGAACTATTGCATACTCTGGTGTTAGAAAGTGCATCACCCGGTTTACGGGAAGGGGTAAAACGCGCAGAAAGACGTGAGCGGGATAACGCCCTCGCAGAAAAAATTGAACATGATGGTATTCCAAACTTTGTGGATTTTTGGCAGGATATTCCTCTGTTCGACAGTCAGAAAAACCTCACACACAATCTGCGTCAACGCTTGCGTGAACAGCGCTTAAGGAACAACACAGTTGGTCTAGCAAATAGTTTACGAGGGATGGGTACTGGTGTTCAACCAGCATTATGGGATCAATTATCTAGGCTTATGATCCCAACTTTGCTTATCACTGGTGCATACGACAATAAATTTGTGCGCATCGCACGTGAAATGGTCAACCATATGCCGAATGCAAAGCATGTAACTATTCCCGAGGCTGGACACACTGTACATTTAGAAGCGCCAGACCAATTTGTTTCCCATGTGCGCCAATTTACTGAGGAAGCAATTACACCGTCAGAATAAGCATAGATTTCTTATGTTCGTTGTGACAACCGCCAAATCATTACTGACAGAATGGCAATGAGCTAACTTTAAACGGCGTGTAATCCACATTTCCATAAACTGAATCACCAGAACCGGAAGCATCACCGGATGGACCATCCGAAGCGCCCCACCAATTTTGTTCTGCATTAACCATTGGTCCGAAAGAGTCCAGATTAGCGATACCACTCCCAAAGGGGGCGGAATTATCAGTAATACAGCTATCATTGATAGTTAACATAGATCCGTTTGTAGACATCGCACCACCATATGCCAAGGAGATATTATTTGACATCGTGCTGTCAGAAATGGTGATGGTGCCAAAATTATTATTGAATATTGCACCAGCACTACCGGCTGAGTTGCCCGTCAATACACTATCATGGATGTGTACTGTGCCATCGGAATTGAAGATACCCCCACCACTCGTCGCAAAATTATTCGAAATCGAAGATGATTGGATTGTCATCACAGACAATGCGCCAATACTAGCGATTGCCCCGCCACTACCCCCCTCCGCATCATTGTTCTCGACCAGTGTGTTGGTCATCATAATCGTTGTCGCATCAGCATAGATTCCGCCAGCAGAAAATGCCAGATTATTAGTTACTGTCACATTATTGAATGTTAACGAACCTCCGAAAGCATAAATGCCTGCCCCAGCCCCATTTGTTAATCGCCCATCACTAATGGTGAGGTCATTTATCGACACGAAGCCACCAACACCAACTTCCAGTATTCTAAACTCTGGTGCGCTAGCGTCGCGGGCAATTACTGCACCATTCCCGCGAAATGTGATGCCCGTATCAATCACTGGCAACCCATTTTCACCATTATCAACACGTGTCAGTGTGTAAATTCCTGCTGAAAGACAAATAATATCAGCGTTGCCGTTTCCATTTGCTAATTGAATCGTTTCTATCAATCCTTCTGTGCCATAAACATTTCCTGTAGCAACAAGAAAATCGCAACCTACAGGCACCGTTGCCGTCGGCGTAACGGTGGGTATGCTGGTTAAGGTGGGCATTGGCGTGATTGTAGCCGTGACTGTCGGCGTATAAGTCGCGGGGCTCGTGGACGTACCCGTTGATGTGCTCGTCGCAGTAGGTGTAAACGTAGGCGTTGCTGTGTGCGTAGCTGTCATTGTATTGGTTGGCGTTGACGTGATTGTAGCCGTGACTGTCGGCGTATGAGTCGCGGTGCTCGTGGACGTACCTGTTGATGTGCTAGTCGCAGTAGGTGTAAGTGTAGACGTAGACGTTGCTGTGTGCATAGCTGTCGCCGTATTGGTTAACGTTGGTGTATGAGTCGCGGTGCTCGTGGGCGTGTCTGTTGATGTACGAGTCGCTGTAGGTGTAAAAGTTGGCGTAAAAGGTGCTGTAAGCGTTGTGGTTGGTGACGAAGTACTTGTTGGTGAGTCGCATTCTCCTAAGTAATCCCCATGAGCTAAATGTGCGTCAACAGCAGACGACCCTACAGTAATCGTATGCTGATTTGCAGGGTTTCCTGACGGTACATGACAGATTACCGTGTGTTGAGCTGTTGCCGTAGCTGTATTTGTTGGTATAGTGGTTGGTGGTGGTGTTGGCGATGGATGACATGCATTCGGTTGGCTTGCTTTAACATCTTGCTGATGACTATCGACAAAAATACGTGTTGTATTTGCACCACCAACCGTTGTTGTCGTAAAGAAAGTATCGGCATTTGCAGTTGCAGTACCATTGCCAGATTGACCGGTGCCGTAAACATCCCATGAGAAGTTTACATCAACGGTATTTGAGTTATGCACACGCCACACACGATAAATATGTGGCTCTGGGGAGCACATGGAGGTTAAACGTAGATTATTTAGCGATTGGGCATGAACGGTAGTTTGAAATGCGAAGAATGACAGCATAACAAAAAAACCGATCACTAAAATAATTAGGTAGAACGTGTGTATTTTTATACGCCACATGTTTATAGTTGCTCATTACAATAAACGGAAATAACTATGTAATATATGATTAAATACAAGTTTACTATCTAAATTATATCTATTTTTAAACAATTTTATCACAATTATCAAAGGAATATTGTCAGGTTTTGTAACTAAATCTTGATTAAAAATTGTTACATTTCATTTTATTAAGAATAATATTAATTGTCTCACATCTGTCATTATAGGAACCCATAACGTATGCAAAATCCACAAGGTCGTAAGATAAGAAGCTACAAACTTATGGAGGAAATTGGTGAAGGTGGCTTCGGCGTTGTCTATCGCGCATTCCAAGATGTGATCGAACGTGAAGTAGTCATTAAGGCTATTCTGCCTATTTATGCCAATGATCCATCATTCATCCGTAATTTTGAGGCTGAGGCTCATCTAGTTGCACGTCTCGAACATCCAAACATTGTCCCTCTTTACGATTACTGGCGTGATCCTGATGGTGCATATTTGGTGATGCGTTTTGTGCGTGGTGGTAGTTTGTTGGATACATTCAGACGTGGCGTATTATGGGACCTTGAAACAGTCGCGCGTGTGCTTGAGCAAATCGCAGGGGCGCTCTCTGTTGCACATCGCAATGATGTTGTGCATCAAGACATCAAGCCAGCAAATATTTTGCTAGATGAGGATAATAATGCTTACTTGACCGACTTTGGTATTGCCATTGACCTTGCGAATTCAGTTAATCTTGCCGCGATGGGCGATGAAGATGTCATACACGGTTCCCCGGCATATATCGCACCTGAACAGATCAAACGTGAAACCATTACCAAGCAAGCGGATATTTACAGCCTTGGTTTAGTGCTTTATGAAATGCTAGCAGGCGCACACCCGTTTGAAAATTTAGGGCTGATGGAATTGCTTAAGCATCAAACGGATATTGAGTTACCTCCCCTTCAAGATTTCCGTAAAACGTTACCGGAAGAACTAAACAATGTTATCTGGCGCGCAACTGAAAAGATACCTCGTGCACGTTATGACCATGTTATTGATCTTGCCGAGGATTTTCGTCGTGTTGTCAACGAAGTAGAATTTGTTCCAGAAGCCGAATCTGACAATAATGCACAGGTCACTGCGTTTAAGCCGTTCGGTCCTAGAGGTGCGATCACATCGGTGATCAATCTTGATGCTGGACCACCGAACCCCTACAAAGGATTACGCCCCTTCCAAGAAGGTGATTCAGCAGATTTTCATGGACGTGATGAGCTAGTTGATTCGTTGATGCAACGCTTAGGTCATGAAACTGGCAACCGTTTCCTCGCCGTTGTAGGACCGAGCGGGAGTGGTAAATCAAGTGTTGTACGTGCTGGTCTTCTTCCTGCAATACGGAGCAGTGATGATCCACAATGGGAGAATTGTTTTATCATTGACATGACACCCAACACCCAACCACTCAAAGAAATTGAAAATGCTTTGCTCAAGGTTGCGGTACAGTCAGATGATAACATTGCAAATCGTCTGCATACCTCAACACGTGGTTTGCTCCAGAGTGTAGATGCCATTTTGCCCGGAGATGGTAGTGAACTCCTTCTGGTCATTGACCAATTTGAAGAAGTCTTCACTATGACTGAAGATGAAGATCAAAGACGAGCTTTTTTGAACAACATTTATACCGCCACCACCGACCCGCTCAGTCGCTTGCGTGTGGTTGTTACGCTACGGGCTGATTTTTATGATCGCCCGTTGCTTTACAGTGGGATTGGCGATCTTATACGCAACCATACTGAGGTCGTATTACCGCTTTCACAAGATGAATTACGTGAAGCCATTGTTAATCCCGCAGATCGTGTAGGATTAACATTGGAGTCGGGATTAGTCGAACGCATTCTTGACGATGTTGCCAGACAGCCGGGTTCCCTACCACTTTTGCAATACACACTAACGGAATTATATGAAAAGCGCGACAATCTCAACCTTACGCTGAAATCATATGACGAAATGGGTGGCATAACCGGTGCGCTCGCAAAACGTGCGGAACAACTCTATGAGCGCCTAACCGATGAAGAACAGAGTGCAACACGTCAGTTATTTTTACGCTTAGTGAGCATTGGGGACGGCACCGAAGATACACGACGACGCGCAAAACAGGCAGAACTTAATACTTTGACGGGTGACCGCGAAATGATGCGTGGACTCATCGAAGAATTTGGGAAATTCAGATTGCTCTCGTTTGATAATGACCCAACAACCCGTACACCAACTGTCGAAGTCGCGCACGAAGCCCTTATTCGCAGTTGGTCACGCCTGAGAGAATGGATTAATGAAAGTCGTGATGAATTACGTGAACAACGCAAATTAGCGACTGCAACACAGGATTGGGTCAACGGAGATAAATTGCCAAATTATCTTGCTACAGGCGCACGGCTGGAACAGTTTGAGACATTATTGAGCACAAAAACACTTGCGTTAAGTGATGATGAACGAAGTTTCATCCAAGCGAGTGTAGAGCTCCGGGAACGCAACCGTCGGCTATGGCAAGCCGCTGTCACAGGGTTGGTCATTATTACAGTTTTGGCGGTCATGTTTGGTGTGGTTGCCCTCGTACAGAGCATACAAGCGCAGGATGCTCGCGATGATGCCATCGTAGAGCGGGATCGTGCAGATCAGGAATCGATTATCTCACGTTCACGCGAACTTGCGGCATCTGCACTCGTGACCATCGAACAGATTGATCTGCCATTATTGCTAAGTGTGGAAGCGTTGGAAACAGCAAACACTTATGAAGCGCGAAATAGCCTCCTCACAGCATTACAGTTTCAGCCACAACTTCAAAACTTCTTGCACGGAGCCACAAGTGTCAATCGTGCCGTAGTCTACAGCCCGAATGGTAACAGTATTGCCGCAGGTGGACAGAGCGATACGATTATTGTGTGGGATACGAACACGCGCCAATCTGTATTTGCCCCATTGGCAGGTCACACTGATTGGGTCAATGCCCTTGCCTATAG
Organism: Anaerolineae bacterium; assembly: GCA_034435575.1. Taxonomy (GTDB): domain Bacteria; phylum Chloroflexota; class Anaerolineae; order Aggregatilineales; family Phototrophicaceae; genus JAVJSU01. The sequence continues at coordinate 18,665 of DAOTXB010000460.1, read as the reverse complement.
CCCTGATGGGACGATACTTGCTTCCGGTAGCGAAGACACAACCATTATTTTGTGGGATGTACAAACTGGTCAAATGATTGGCACACCAATCCCCGCGCATGATGCTGAAGTTTGGAGCCTGGCTTTTAGCCCTGATGGGACGATACTTGCTTCTGGCAGTGCGGACGGCACTATTAAACTGTGGGATGTATCCTCGCAAACACTTTTAGAAAATCCTATCGAAGCACACAATGATATTGTCTATTCTGTGATTTTTAACAACGCTGGTGACTTACTTGCCTCCGGTAGTGCCGATGGCATTATCAAGCTATGGACATTAGACGATCTAACAAACATTACCTCACGCGAACTCACCGGACATTCAAACTGGGTATTTGATGTTGATTTTAGCCCGGATGATGCGCTACTCGTTTCAGGGAGCGCGGACACAACTATACGGCTATGGAATGTTGAAACCGGCGAATCAATCACGAGTGGATTACGTGCTCATTCAAACTGGGTTCGATCTGTAGAATTTTCACCTACCGGTAGGCGATTTGTCAGCGGTGGTGTCGATGGTCTGGCACTTATCTGGGATATTGAAACACAACGTCCAGTTTCCGGCTTCATCAACATTGAAGAACAAGATATACGGCAGATTAATTATAGTATTGATGGGAGTCAACTTGCTATTGCAGGGAACAGTGATGCAATCACGCTATGGTCTTCACGTACAGAAATCGCACTAGGGGAGCGCTTATCTGACCATCAAGAACAAATCTTGGCTACAGACATCAGCCCTGATGGTTCAATTATCGCATCTGCTGGTGGTGTTGATGCTGACAATGCCATTCGCATCTGGAACGCCGAAAATCGCACCCTACAAGACGTATTCACATCTCATGCACAGCCGGTGACATCACTCGCTTTTAGCACAGACGGTGCGCTACTTGCGTCCGGTAGTGTGGATAGCACGGTGATTATATGGGATGTGGCAACAGGCGAAATTCATGGCACAATTGAAATGGGTGATGCTATTTTCAGTCTGGCGTTTAGCCCAACTAACAATCTCATCGCTATTGGCGACAATGATGGCGTAGTTACGCTCTATGATATTAGCGGTTCACCTGATGAATGGTCAGTTATGGGTGCACCTCTTAGCGGACATCAAGATCGCGTAGTTAGCCTCGACTTTTCAGGCGATGGAAACATTCTCGCTTCTGGTAGCCGAGATCGCACTGCCCGATTATGGGATGTAACGACATTCAGTCAACGTGGTGAACCACTTACAGGGCATACCGAAGGTGTAGAAGCGATTGCTATGCATCCATCACAACCAATCTTGGCGACGGGAAGTCGCGATTTCACTGTTCGATTATGGAACACCGATACCGGAGAAATGATCGGCGAAGCGCTTGACGAGCATACAAACTGGGTTCTCAGTCTAGCATTTAATCCAGAAGGGACGATTCTGGCTTCTGCAGGCGGTGATACTACGGTAATTTTATGGGATACTGAGAGCAATCGTCCACTTGGAGATCCATTGGAAGGACATTCTGACTGGATAAACAGTGTATCATTTAGTCCAAACGGCGATTTTCTAGTATCTGGCGGACGTGATACACAATTAGTCGTGTGGTCAACTAATCGCGACGCATGGCTAGACCAAGCCTGTGAGATCGCGAACCGGAACTTCAATCGTGAGGAACTGAGAAATTTTTTCTCTGATGAAACGCCACAAACGGTCTGTACGTCTGATGAGTAACACAAGAAAGTAAAAAGAGGAACAAACCATGCACAAAAAAATACTGGTTAGGTTATTGCTGGTTATTTTCATTATCATTCCAACAGTCGCTTCGGCACAGGATGATGACAACCCAGAAGCAACACCCGAACCGGATTCGATTGATTGTCCGGCAATAGTACAAACTGCAATTGACCTCACACAACAGGGATGTTCAGATACCGGCAATAATGAAGTCTGTTATGGGCACCTTGTATTGGATGCACAACCACGCGCCAATATCGATGAATTTGATTTTCAACTTCCGGGTGACGTTGTCGACGTTATAGAACTAGAGAGCTTACGCTTGAGTGGGCTAGACACAGCAACCGGTCAGTGGGGTGTGGTGCTGATGCAAATTGATCCCAATGTTGTTCAACAAAACATACCAAATACAGATGCAGACGTATCACAAGAAGCAACGGAAACTGAAGGTTCTGATGATGTTCAAGTGCTCTTATTTGGTGATGTTGAACTTGCAGATGCAACACAATTTATTCAAGTACGGGCTGATGAGACAATAAATATTCGTCGCACGCCATCAACCGGTAGCGAAGTGCTTGATGTACTTGAGCAAGATGAAATTATAACCGTAAATGGTCGCCTTGAGGATAGTACATGGTTACGTGTACGTGTCGTCACCGAAGAAGAAAGTGGCATCGGCTGGATTTTCACCGATCTGGTTACGCCAAATGGTAATGAAAATTCCATTGAGAGCCTATTACCAATTTCAGAAGAGGACGCTAATAGCGATATTCCCGACGAACTCGCACTTTACGGACCTATGCAAGCTTTCGTATTGGAGACAGGTAATGACGACTCACCATGCGACGAAGCGCCGAATAGCGGTATCCTGATACAAACTCCAGAAGGCGTTGCATCAGTCTCTATCTGGCTGGATGAAGTTATTGTAGAATTAGACGATACTGCCTTTATTCAGGCACAGGCAGATGGCAGTTTAACCGTAAATGTGCTCTCAGGAACAGCCAATGTTGAAGCGCTGGGGGAAATACGTACAGCCGTCGCTGGTCAAGCAATTGGTGTACCCTTAGGCGAAGACTTGGCGCCGACAGATGTGCCGAATGACCCCGTGCCTATTGATGCAGAAGATATTACTTCGCTTCCTGTAGAATTGTTAGATACGCCAGTGGAATTACCTACCCCACTTGCACAACAGACGGGTGTTCCAGTAGCGGGAAGCTGGCAGTTTAGCTGGGGTGTAGAGTCACTCACTTGCCCGGACAGTACGGAAGTCCCTTTTGAGAGTACAGGCGGCACCTTCCCCCTCACAATTCAAAGTGACGGCATTATCGTCAACACAATTAGCTATAATCAAACATCGCCCGGCGTTTACCAGGCGACTTATACTGACGGTAATGGGAATTTACATCAAGATACATTACAAGTGGTAGGAACAGACCGGATACAGGGAGAGAAAATTCTTGATCTTGTCAGCCCGATTTGCACATTGAACGTCCCATTCCAGATTACATTAATCAGTGGCAACTAGGTATTGCGTCGTAGCTGATAGACCCCACCTAAGAGTAATACACTGCCGCCTATCGCCATCAATACAAATAATACCCATTGGCGATAGCGCGGTGTTTCGCCGGTACTCGGCAATTGAGAAGCCCGCAAGAAGCTCATACTCGCACAACTTGGATCTGAATTTCCACTACTGGTCAGGCAAGCATTATTGATAATCTCTGCAAAAACCTCATCTTCACGCACACGCGTTTCGATTGTGATTGTGGTTCGACCATTGGACACAAGACTAGATTGCGTAAAAGTCACATTCTGTCCGTTTACCGTAACATTTCCAGCAGTTGAGTCTACAGACAAAATCTCCATAGCCTCTGGCATCACATCTTCCACAACCACATCTGTCACGGCTGAATTTGTGGGGTTAATAATACGGATCGTATACGTCACCAATTCGCCGGGTGCGGCTACAGGTGGTTGTCCTACTTTGAAGATATACGGTTCCTCAATGACAACGGAGGGCACACCATCAGCACTCACCGTCGTTTGACCGGATGATGGATCCGCACCATTAGAAGATACATTCATATCAATCGTAGAAATACCACCACTTTCGATGGTACCTAACTCACACACCACTACGCCACGGTTTTCTACACAAACCGGTGCGCCCGGAACTGATGAAATATACCTTACACCTGCTTGCAACTGCTCAATAACCGTGACATTATTAGCATCGCCGGGACCGTTATTTTGTACGATGATGTCAAAACCATCTTCGTCATCATTTTCATCCACTTCCAAATCAGGCAAACCTGTCGGTGTAGCGGTGAATGTCGCGGTCGGTAAAGGCGTACGCGTCTCGGTAACTGTTGCCGTTGGGGTACTACTTGCTGTGACTGTAGCTGTTGCCGTGTTCGTGGCTGTTAAGGTCGCGGTATTTGTGGATGTTGCTGATGCTGTGACTGTAGCTGTTGCCGTCGCAGTATTCGTAGATGTCGCAGTAGAGGTTGCGGTGACCGTTGCAGTATTGGTTGCCGTTGACGTGGCTGTATTTGTCACTGTACTCGTCGTAGTTGCTGAGGCTGTTTGTGTGCTTGTCACAGTTGTGGTAAACGTAGCTGTCGGTAAAGGTGCGGTTACGAATATTGTTGCCGTCGCAGTATCCGATCCACCCGGTCCAGCCACAGTCAGTATAACATTATATGTGCCGGCATTGATGTATAAATTTGACGGATTTTGTAACGTACTGGTCACTCCACCACCAAAATCCCAGAAATATGAAGTGATCGCACCTGTAGATTGATCAGTAAAAAAGACTTCAAGCGGTGCGTTGCCGATGGCAGGATTAGCTGTAAAGGCGGCAACGGGTGGTAACGCCGCAACAGGAATACAGGCGGCAAATTCAGATGTATTGCCATTAATATCCACGGTAAATGCGGTGATAAACTCACCGCTACTAGCTAACCCAACTACAGAAGAGAAATTCGCATTACCTGCACCGTTTGTGACAATAGTTGATGCACCGAGATAACGCTCTCCTTCGCCAAAGTTTGTAGGGTCACAAGTTGTATTGGCATAAAATTCAACGCGAAACGTAGAATTTGCTAAGGAGTTCAACGAACCCGTGATTGTTGTTTGTGTAGCCTGATTGGAAATCGCTGTATTTAGCAAGGGGAAATTCTGAAGCGTATTTGCCCCAACATCTGGATCATTCAGATCATTGAGCGTGATACCATCATTGCCAAGGTCAATGCCCAGCCCACCATTGGAAACGATACTGTTCGATCGCAACTCAACGCTAGTACTGTTAATCACGGTAACACCGTTGCCCGTGTTACTTAAAATGGTATTGCTGATAATATCCGTTTTTACAATGGAGCCATCAACAAAGATACCGACAGCATTATTCTGTATCGTATTTGAAGAAAGCACAGAGCTAACTGCATTGGCAATTCGTATACCGGCATCACCGTTGCCCACGGGACGACCAATAACATTAGCTGTGATGATGTTATCAGAGGAATTCACACCACCATTTGTGATTAAAACACCATTTAGTGTATTCCCTGCAATGGTGTTATTGTTGATCTGATTGTTTATCGCGCCGATTAGGTTAATGCCCTGAGCACCATTTGCAACCGCAAGATTTCCAGAGACATCTAAACCTATAAAGTTTCCAGAAATGGTATTTGTTGTCGCCCCACCAGATATTTCTAGCCCATCATTAGTGTTGCCACTAAGAATGTTACCATTAACAAAATTACCGGAACTTCCAGCATTAATAAGTACGCCATCTGTACCATTTGTGAGTGCGGCAGTTCCTGCAAGATTGGTACCAATAAAATTACCATTTATGGTGTTCGTAGTGGCATTGGTAACGACTACACCCGCACCCACATTACCAGAAATGATATTTCCACCACCGAGCGTACCAATGAAATTGCCGTTTGCGCCATTTACAACATTGACCCCCACTGCATTACCAATGCCCGGAATACCGAGCGCATTAGTTCCAATCACATTATTGACGATTGTATTTCCAATGGAAGCCGCGCCGGTGATTAAGATGCCACTCCCCCCATTATCAAAAATGAGATTGCGTTGACCGGCAACAGTGCCACCAATAATATTGTTAGCCCCACCATCAATGATAATTGCCGAGCCAGTGAGGTTTTGAATCTGTAAGCCAAAAATTGAATTGCCATCAGAGTTAATGGTAATTGCAGTTGCGGCAACAGCGTTACCATCAATGACAATTGCGCCACCACCATTAATCACTAATGTGCCCGTACCCGGAGCAAGCGCAGGTAAATCACCACCCAGAACAATCGTACCGGGTCCAGCAAAATCAATAATATCGTCTGTTGGGGTTGCATTAGCGGCGTTAATCGCCTCACGCAATGTACAGTTCGCAACATCACAGACTGTATCGTCGGTATCTAGAAACGAATTGACTTGGAAATTTACCGCACGGCTTGGTGTAATCATAAATGCAAGAAATACAATCACCCCCACCAACAGGAAAAAAATTGATGCGGTACGTCTTTTAGATTGTGCAAGTCTCATTCGTAACATCACATCAATTCCAGCAGGCAAGGTGATAAATCTATGCAAGTATAAACAAAAATATACTTTGAAACAATTTGAGATCAAAGTAAGTTTGCATAACAAATATTTTCAACATCGTGTTAATTTTAAATCTACCTCTACCACTTTACGCAACAATAGCGAAAAATAAAACCAAAAATCGTAAATTTTTTGCCTTTGCCTTCAAAGAATCATAACAAATTTCTATATAAACACAATTTCTTCTGAATATATCGCTTTTAGACAGCCATCAGTTTCAATGATAAAATCTCCTTAAAAGATGTTTTAAAAGGAAAATGTATGAAGACCACACTTATTCCCCGCCGTGTCCTATTTGGTAATCCAGATCGTTCCAATGTGCAAATTAGCCCGGACGGAAAATTTATTAGCTATCTTGCACCACTCAATGGCGTGCTCAACGTTTGGGTTGACCCAACAGATGGCATAGAGACTGCCAGATCAATTACACAAGATACGGGGCGCGGCGTACAAATCTATACATGGGCACACAATAGCACGCATATATTGTACCTACAAGATAAGGGAGGGGATGAAAATTGGCGATTATATAGTACAGACATCACCACACAAACAACCAAAGACCTAACACCTTTCGATAAGGTGCAAACCCAGATTCACAGCATCAGCCAAGATTCTCCTGAAGAAATTCTGATTCAAATGAATAAACGAAACCCTCAGGCGCATGATGTCTATCGTCTAAACATCTCTACAGGCGAGATGACGATGGTCTATGAAAATACCGAAGGATTTCTATCGTTTTTGCATGATAATTCGTATAAACTGCGCTTCGGCACAATCTCTACACCGGAAGGTGGCATAATTATCCACAAACGTACTGACGCAGATTCATGGGAAGTCTTCGCAGAAGTAAACCCCGATGACACTATGGGCACAACATTCATTAATGTGACGCATGATGGCAATATACTTTATATGTCAGACAATCGGAACCGAAATACCGCAGTTTTGATCACTATAGATCTGGAAACTGGCGAGAAAACCGTAGTTGCAGAAAATGATCAAGCAGATTTAAGTCATGTCATAACCAACCCGCAAACAGGAGAAATCCAAGCCGTCGCATTCACCTATAAACGCCGGGCATGGGCTATCCTTGATGAAGATATCCAGCCAGATTTGGATTACCTGAGCACCCTCGCTGATGGCGAATTGACAATCAACAGTCGCACACATGATGATAAACAATGGATTGTTGTATATGTCATGGATGACGGTCCGGTGCGATATTATCTTTATGATCGTGATAATAAGCAGGCAACATTCCTTTTCGTCAATAATGCAGAATTAGAAGATGTTGCGCTGGCAAAGATGCAATCGGCGATCATTCAATCCCGTGATGGCTTAAATTTGGTGTGTTATTACACACTGCCATTGGGTTCCAATACCAAGGAAACACATAAACCAGATGCACCTGTACCGTTGGTTCTATTAGTACACGGCGGACCGTGGGCGCGCGATAATTGGGGTTATAGCGCCTTTCATCAATGGCTATCTAACCGCGGATATGCGGTCTTAAACGTCAATTTTCGTGGTTCCACCGGGTTTGGTAAGGACTTCCTTAATGCGGGTGATGGTCAATGGGGAGATGCCATGCACGATGATCTGATTGATGCTGTGGATTGGGCAATTGAACAAGGTATTACCACTGATGGGCAAGTTGCTATTATGGGCGGAAGCTATGGCGGTTATGCTACCTTAGCCGGGTTAACCTTCACCCCAGATCGCTTTGTTTGCGGTGTTGACATTGTTGGACCGTCAAACATCATCACATTATTACGATCTACCCCACCTCAATGGAAAGCTATGCAAACCATGTTATTTAAACGGATGGGAAACCCAGAAATTGAAGCAGATCGTGAACGCTTGGCACGGCAATCACCGCTAACACATATCGACAAGATCAAACGTCCCTTATTGATTGGACAGGGTGCAAACGACCCGCGTGTACCACAAGCGGAGTCTGACCAAATTGTGAGCGCCATGAAAGAGAAAAATATCCCCGTAACTTATGCTCTATATCCTGACGAGGGGCATGGATTTGTACGCCCTGAAAATCGCTTATCATTTTTTGCCGTGACTGAGGCTTTTCTTGCAACAAATCTCGAAGGGAATTTTGAACCTATCGGAGAAGATTTCGATAATTCCAGTATTCAGGTCAAATCTGGCGCAGAGAACATACCGGGAGTCAGTGACGCTTTAGCTTCTGGAAGCAAGTGACCGTAAATAATTCAATAATTTGCCAGACATACGCTGGCTCGCATAAGGGTGTCTTGAATTCGTATCCGTGCTTCTCGGTGAGGATTGCTCGGTTTGACGTATCCATGAGATTAATTCTGTGCGCTGGCGTATATCCTCAACGAGTTTACGCATCATCACTAAAGCGATCTCAGGATGAGCATAAATAAGGGTGATGAAGTCATTACGGTGTAATGTGTAAATCTTAGTTTCCGCTATACAAATCACCTGTGAGGGATTTTCAATGTCGTCAATCAAGCTCAATTCACCAAAATGTTCATCTTGCACATGCGTGGTAATAATCGTCTCAAGCCCTTCGTCGTCGGTCACGCTAGCGATTAACGAACCTTGCTCTACGATGAAGAGGCGTTTGGCAATCTCGCCTTGAGCAATCACTACATCGCCTATCTCGTATTGCTCGGAATTTAGCATCAACGCGAGATCTAGGCGGTCATTTTCTGGCAAATCCTGAAATAAACTGGTACGGCTGACCACACGTAATCGTGCCTTTAGTTCCCCATCACTTAGTTCTGCTTGTCGTTGACCAAGTTGTAAGATTAGCGATAACAACGCATCATTTTCGCCGAGTTCAATGTTTAATGTCTCCCAGATTTGGCGTTCATCAGAGGGTAAGATAGAACGTAACCACAGCCGATTAACCATACCCATTGAGCCTTGTAGCGCATTTAAACGTAGTTCTAGGGTTTCTAACTGGGCACGTAAACGAGCTTCATAACTTGTGCGCTGATTCATGCTCAACGTCTTATAGATTATCCCGCGTTGTGCCTGTAGTGTGATATATTCTGCGATAAGATCGCGCCTTCTATCACCAAGTAGGTTCGATTTTTCTTCTACTATTTGTGCAAGTTCAAACGGACTAACAACAGCGGCAAGCTCCCCTGCGGAAAGTTTTTCAGTGAGCGCACTTTGGATCGCTCGACTTTCAGAAGTAAGGGAATTTTTGGCGATCAGGATGATGGTTAATGTCCCCCCTATGCCAATCGACACACTAAAGGCAATCAAAGCCCATGCCTGCGTAGAGACAGCTATTAGATTGAATAAAGCATGTACAAGCATCGAAAATAACACAACGCTCACCATCCGTGGTACACGCACACGCGCACCATGAAAACTGCTTGTACCCGCGACTGTACCAATAATCGCACTATTAAAGGCATGCATCAGGCTGACAGAAAAGATGCGTAATAGAACGTCTGCGAGCGCGGCATTTGCACCGATAGTGATGTAAAACAAGTTTTCGATAACTGCGAAACCGGTACCAACTGCAAAGCCGTAAGTTGTGCCTTCCACTGTATAACGCAGAGACATCGTCTGCATCAGAAAAATGATGAGCAGTGCTTTTAGTAATTCCTCGAGCACTGGAGCACTAAATAAGACTACTTGACTATAAGAAATTAATTGCCTATCAATCAACAAATCTTGTACGAACAGCGCTACCAAAAACATCGCCATACCCCATGCAAATGACAGCATGAGTAATCGGTGTTTGCCGAACGCATAAATTTCCAGACTCCAGATTAAGTAGAGTAAAACCATTGGAATGGCAATGGCAAACGCATAGCTTAGGATCATGGGGTATTATTCCGCCTCATACAGTCAACCTACTTATATTATATTTGAATTTAGATTCAGAAGCATTCAGATTAAAAACAGGACACCCATTCGAGTGCCCTGTCGATATTATTTATTGGCTAGCATGTAGCTTGAAGTGCTGTCTCAGTCACCAATCCTCGGTGGAACATCACCCTCACGACTGGCATTTTCCTCACTCGGCGAACTCTCTGGATAAACATCATTCGCTAGATTATCCGTCATTTGATTGGCTTCTTCGTCGACGAGAATTGGGTCAGCATCAATCGGTAAAGCCGGCGTATTGAAGATATTTGGATCTTCAGTCACATCTGACGTGAAAACAACGGTTGTCGAATCACAGATCCAAGTTGGTGCATAGTCAGGAATATCATTATCTGTGATAAGGCGTGTAGCGCCACTTTCGGCTTCCCAGGCATAAATGTCCAGATCACCGTCAAGGTCGGATTGATAGGCAATAACTGTATCATCGGCTGACCATGTGTGATTCATCGCATTTGCATTTTCAGCACTAATGCGCTCAACATTGCTGCCATCACGATCCATCACATAGATCACACTATTGTCATTGTTTCCACGGAAACTACGGAAAACAATTGCCTCATCATCGAACGAATACATAGGATCATGGTCGTTACCTGTACCATCACTTAACAGAGTCAGGTCACCTGTTGCAATCTCCAACTCATAGATCTGCCACAATCCGCTACGATCACTCTGGAAGACAATGCGTTCACTATCTGGCGACCAGAACGCGTTAATATCGTTAGATTCATCATCAGTCAGGCGGATTTCCTCACCTGATATAAGATCAAACAGATACAGTTCCCAATTACCATCACGCGTGGTTTCAAAGGCGAGATAACGCCCGTCTGGTGACCATGTTGGGTCAATATCCAATGCAATTGTATTATAAGTGACGCGTCGGATAATCGAATTATCGACCTTAGCCACGTATAATTCCCAGTTATCATCACGATTAGATGTAAAGGCGATCCATTCAGCATCAGGTGAGCGTGTGGGTGCCATATCCACGACACCTTCGCCCCTGCCCTGGGTCAAGTTCACATCTGCCACGCGACCATCGTGCAGATCACCAAGTCGGAAGATTTCCCAGTCGCCTGTCTGATCGGTGTGGTAAACAATCCAATCCGGGCAGATTTCACCACCCATCTCTACACCTTCCCACTCAGGACCGGGCAGACCAGAATCAGGTTCGCCTGGCACCAGTGACATCAAACCGGCGAAGAAACGTGTAGCAACGCCCGGTGGGTTTGCGATCGATGCAGGAAGTACACCCTGCCCCTCACAATTTGCGTCTAGCATCAAAGTAGATGTACCCGTCGTAGCAAACGATACCGTCCCTGAGGCATTTGGTACATTAATTGTTGTTGTGCCGTTTTGAGCCAGTGTTAGTTGACCACTAGATAATACACTACCGTCACTATCAACAACTTCGAAGACTTGGTCAACATCTAGCCCGCCATTGTTGATGGTAAATATTGCAGAACCATCTGCACTACAAACAGCATCACCGTACAAGCCAACGGCTGGCGCACAATCTGTATTAACCGTTAGTTGCGTCGTTGAACCTTCTGCACCTGACGAAGTCAACGTCAGCAAACCAATACCGTTCTGTACGATAATCGTTTGAACCATCGCTGGCGCAACCGTAATCATGCCACTATCCACGATATTACCACCACGACTCACAGTATATGATTGTGAAGCCGACGTATCCTCAGAATTGTTGACAATGGTATAAATCGCGGCACCATCTACTGAACAGGCACTCCCTGATGAAAGAATTGGTGGTTCGTCACAGTCCTGTGTGCCTGTCGTTGTTGCCGTTGATCCATAACCAAAGCTACTGTCCGAAGTTGTAAAGGTGAGTGGTTCGTCCCATCCAATAACATTTACTGCGAAGTCATCAGATGAACCCGCAACCGTCGACAATGTGCCAGAACTGACCAATTGATTGCTGGAATCGCGTATTTCATAGGGCTGATTGGCATCAATATTTGCACTGCTATTGTCGACTGTAAATGTCACAAGACCATCTATGCCACAGGTTGATGTTGTGTTCAAAATGGGCGGTTCATCGCAATCATGGACAACCGATACTGTAGCAGATGTCCCATAAGTTGCATCAGAGGATGCAAAGGTTAATGGGTCAGACACACCAATGATATTGATGGTGAAGCTCTCGGTACCACCAGCGGCAACCGTAAGCGTACCTGATTGTACACTGGCATTCGTGCTATCTGTGATCGTATATGCCTGATTCGAGGCGGTATCTTCACTAGTATTATTGATTGTGAAGGTCATATCGCCCGTGGGGTCACAAGTAGCAGACCCGGTCAAAATCGGTGGTTCATCACAGGTTCGTGTTTCGCTAACAACTGTTGTTGTACCCTGTGTACCCGTAGACGCGAACGTCAACGGTTCATCTTCACCAATCACACTAATCGTAAAGGTTTCGGTTGCGCCTGTTGCAACGGTCAAAGTACCGGATTGTAACGTTACATTGGTATTATCCGTAATCGTATAGGGTTGGCTTGACGCAGTATCGCCACTCGTATTTTGAATATTGAACGTGATCAAACCATCTGCCGCGCAGGAAGACGAACTGACCAAAACTGGTGGTTCATCACAATCGGTATTGAGTGAAAGCACCGTTGTTGGTCCCTGTGCGCCACTACTACTGAATGTCAGTGCATTATAGTTATTATTCACACGAATTTCAGCAGTGCCGTTATTTGCCGCCACTGTTAGTGTGCCACTATCAACCGTTCCGTTGCTATCCGTCACAGTGTAGGACTGACTTGCAGAAGTATCTGAACTCGCATTAGTGATCGTAAAGACCGCTGTCCCATCAACATCACACACTGCTGTTCCCGTCAAACGAGGCGGTTCCGCACAATTTGTGGATGCCGAGGCGGATGTATCAATTGTCGAAAGCGTGAGCGAACCCGCGATATAGTTCACGGTGTAGGTTGTGCTTTGCCCGCTGGCAAGTTGGAAGAAACTATCAGCCAATACAACGGTTCCGTTTTGATCCACAATCGTGAGATTATCAACAGTGCTCATGTCGCCACCGGTGTTTTGGATTGAGAAAGTGGCGACGCTATTCGCATCACAACTAGCACTGGCAACAATTGCAGGTGGTGTCGGCACAGGTCCCGTAGTCGGTGTCAATGGACGTGTGATCCGTCCCGTTGCCGGCGGATTTTGGATGTCCATACTGACTAAGAATGTTCCTACACCATTATACGTATGGCAAACACTGTTGAGATTACCAGTGTTGATTGTCGTGCCATCGCCGAAGTCCCAGTTTGTTACCGTAACACCATTAGAGATGATCGCGCTAAAGCAATAGCGCCCGCCACCTTGCGGGGTGATACTGAACGATGATTGTGTTTCAATGGCATTATAGGTACGGATCTGATTAGTTGCGCTCTGTGAAGTCGTGCCATTGCTAACCACCAGTTGTACATCCCAGACTGTTGCGGCGACTGTATAGGTTGTGCAAATCTGTGCTGGCACATTCGCATCGGTATAAGAGAGTGTTTCACCATTCCCGAATGTCCACGTCCAACTGTTGATGGTTGAGCCAAAGCTACGATCCGTGAAACAGACCTGCATCGGTGCTTCTCCGCCATAACGCGAAGGTACAAATGCCGCCCGTATATCGTTACCACCCAGTACATCAAAATCAACCGTCGCTGTATTGGTGCCTAATGGACCATCAGCACGAAGTTCTGCTCGATATTGCCCGGCATTAAACGATTGACTTGTTGATTGTCCAGCAATTGGACCGCGAATTTGTACGCCGTTGTTGTCATAAAAGAACCAGCGATAATTGCCTGTGATGTTGACTCCATTACCCGTGAAGGTTAGAAACGCCGGTGCAAGTGAGACATCGGTATAGTCAATCGCAAGGCTTTGTGTGCCGTAAACTGTAAACGTTACTGCATGGCTATCTGTCCATGTGGAGGATGAATTTACAGCGCCATTGAGCGTCACTGTATACGTTCCGGGATTATCAAAACTGAAACAACCAACATCCTGATTATTTACGGTAGCCACATTCAAGCTGTTGTCCGCTGTACCAAGTGCCCAATCAAAAGTTACATCGCTCAAACTCCCGTGACTGACTGTGGAGTCGTTTGTAAAGCAGATTGTTTGACCTTCTTCAATCAAGCTATTGTTGATCGCGCCACCAGTACCATTGGTATAGGAGAAACTCGCGTCAAAGGTACCCAGTTCAAGCGCTGACTCTAGCTGGCAGGCGTAGGGCGTATCACTGTCATCTGCGTCATCGACATACACGCGCAAAACGTAGTTACCGATGCGGTCAACCGTGAATGTCCCCGGAATAGAGGGGCTGGCAACAGTAGCGGGACTGTCGATTGCCGAATTTTCTGTCCCGAAGTCAGCTAATTCTGTAGTTCCGGTTTCATCCAGCAACACCCAACGATATTGAAGATTAATCAGGTTCGAGTTATCGACGGTCACTGTATAGTTATAGGGTGTAGCGGAACTATCTGGTGAAAGATTACCTGTAGGACCGGCATCACAGGAGAAGTCAACCCCAGCACTCGCCGCAGTAATCAACAGTTCTGAATTACAATTATCTGAGGGTTCAATCACAGACGCATCATAGACCAGTCGATACTGTTGATCCGGCACATTGAATGTATATGAGAAAGCCGCTGTCGATCCGGTTGTAACAGAATTCCAGCCACCAGCACCGTCAGATTCATATAGTGTCCACCCATGTGTGGTATCACGCGAGAAATCGTTGGTAAGCGAAGTCGTGTATGTCGCATTTTCACCGATCACCGGTGTGGTATCGCCAACAGGCACGGAACAGGTCATTGATGGTACGCCGACTGTTACACCACGATTACAATCATCACTGACCAGCGTACCGTTTGCGTTCTGTACTACGACTGTCAAACCAACTGTATAGTTACCGAGTTCATTCCATGCCCAGCCGACATCGATGTTATTACCTGTACCCGATGCAAACGTAGCACCACCACTATCGGTGACTGTCCACGTATGGCTAACAATTGTACGACCTGCGCGCCCACTAAGGTTACGACCATAGGTATAAGTACGTGCCGGATCATCGTTCATCTGTGGTAACGGACTGTTATTGCCTGTCACATTACACGAGAACGTTGGATAAGTAAACGCGTACGTGCCACTACCGTTGCCACCACCTGACGAACCACCGCCATCATAGGAAGAACTACAATTGACCGGACCATCTGGTGATGTCGCAGTAAATGTAATCACATGATTAGTTTCGTCGGTTGTACTAAAGGTCTGTGACGTAGAATTATTACCCTGGGGTGTCCCGTTGATTGTCCACTCATAGGTATATGTACGTCCAGCAGGATCGTTTACGATGCCCGTAAAGGTATTATTGTTGCCGTCCGGTCGTGTATTACCGGATGTTAAACCCACGTCACAGGTCACAGAGGGCCACGCGATATTTAGATTGATCGTATCTTCACAGCCTGTGCCCGCACTTGGTGTGACAACTACACGTATCGGCATGGTATCTGGCGTGTTCCAAGAGGTTGTGTGCGACGCACTATCTGTACCCACAGTCGCGCCATCCAGATACCACTGATAACTTAAAGTACGTCCAGCGAGGTCACCTGTTACGCCAATATTATAAGTGTAAGGATCGGTGTTCGGATATGGAGACGCAGTACCGGTCAAATTACAGGAAAGCGGGGGCCATTCAACATCAAAAGTTGTTGAATCACTGCAATCATCGGAATCGTCGGGCATCTCAGCACGGAACTCAACCGTTTGATTCGCGGCATCCGCTGACCATGAATAGGTAAATGTGGTCGAATTAACACCCTGTGGCGCGCCATTCACAAACCAGTCATATCCCGGAGTACGCCCTTCTAAGTTACCTACGGTTGCAGTGTATGTTACTGTGCTCCCATCGGGCACAGGTGTTGGGTCGCTTGAACTGATTGAACAGGTTAGCGATTGATATTCCACCTGCACCGTTGTGGTTTCACTACAACTTGATCCATCTGCTGTGGATGCATTGAGCGTTACAATGTATGAACCCGGTGTTGTCCAATCAACAGACATCGTGCTTGAGGTTGCATTGTTTACTGTGATTGCGCCGGACGGTGTTACTGTCCAATTATAGGTAACTGCACGTCCCAGATCATTGCCAATATTGGCGGTATAACTACTGCTTGTATTCGGCAACACAGAGACATTGCCAGTAATACCACAGGTAATTTCCAATAATTGTAAAACGATGTTCATCTCTGCTGTGGACTGAATATTGCCCGGTCCAGTTACACGTAAACGGATCACATTGACACCGAGTGCATTCAGACTCACGTTGGTTGGGTTTTGAGCAGTGCTATCGTCATATTGCCCATCACCATCCAGATCCCATTCCCAGCTCAAAACATTCCCAGAACTGGTATCGGTAAGATTGATGGTCTGCCCTTGCAGAATCGTATCTGCGGAAGCATTAAAACTGGCTTCTACTGCACGCCATGCGCCAATGTTCTTGGTGGACTGCGATGATACTGATGCTGTCGCGCCAAAAACTGTCAATTGTACACTATAGGTTCCCTGTGGGTCATACACATGGCAAATCGTGGTGGAATTATCCGAGACAACTGTAGATGGTGCGCCTGCAACATCAAAAACCCATTCACTTGTCCGTACATCACCGGTGCTGAGATTTTCAAAACAGACTTCTACGCCTGTCGCACCATTATCTGTTGTGGACACTACCTGCCAGTCTGCGGTCACCGAGTCGCCAGCATTGACGACATCAACAAAGCGCGTGACAGTGCCGGTTCCACCCGGACCTGTATACGTCAACATAATACTGTAGGTATCAATATTGTTGAACGCATATGTGAACCCGGCACCGCCATTATCCTGACCGGAAAACGTGGCAAGTACACCATTACCGCTATCGCGCACTTCCCAGTCCCAGGAAGTTATTGGTCCTGTACCTTCATCTACACCTGCGAAGGTGACAGATAAGGGCAATGTACCGAATGCCTCCGAAAGCGTAAAGTTTGCTGTTGGTGCAGGTGCGATAATCTGAATAATCTGATTACTGATGGATGTTGTACCCGCTCCATCAGTGGCGGTTAAAATTACTTCATAATTGCCATAAGCGGGCAAATTAAAACTGGGCGCGGCTTGTGTGCTTGTATCGCTATAACTACCATTACCCGGGGATGTACCGTTGATCTGCCATGCATATGTCAGCCCGCCACCACTACTATTGTTGACCATAGTCACAACAACTGGCAATGCGTCTGATGTAATTGATGAACCGGGTAATACATAAAAGCTAGAAACTGGCACGCTAGCCACCGAGATACTGCCCGTTAAAACAATGTCTGCAAGACTCGCGTTTGTGGGGTCACAGGTCAGTTGGATATTGAATGTGCCCGTATTGCTATATGTGTGTGATAAGGTTTGCGCTGTTGAAGTTGTGCCATCACCAAGCACCCACGCGAATGAAGCAATACTTTGAACATTGATTACGGCAAAGTCAAACGTGAAGGGATTGGTATCCCCTGCATCAGTGATGCTCATTTGACACGCCGTCGCCTGACGCGAAAATTCCCCACCAGCTTGTTGGTTAGGGTCCTGGGTGGCGACATTACGTGTTCCCTGTGGCGCTTCATCTATAACAATCTCCGAAGATGACTCACCTGCTTCCTGCTCTTCTTGCGTTGGAACCAGCGTTGGTGGTTCGGCAGTTTCTTCAGCGACTACCACTGTCTGTTCACTAACTTCCTCGGTGACCTCCAGTTCGCCTTCAGAAGCTACTGACTCGGCAGTCTCTTCAATTGGAGGTTCCTCAGTCGGAACGTTTGTTGGCGGTATGTCCGTAGGTTCTAAAGTGTTGGTTGGAACACTAGTTGGTTCCGTTGTGTTCGTTGGTGGAACATCAGTCGCCGGTTCGTCTGTAGATAGTTCCGTAGGAGGAGCATCTGTTGGTGGTTCCTCAGTCGGAATGTTATCAGTTGGTTGTTGTGCGACTTCTGTCGGCGCTTCTGTTGATTCTGCCTGATTTGCGGCAGTCCCTTGTAGATCGGGGTCGCCATCAGAGAGCAAGACAGCGGCAAACACCACTACTATAATCATCAATGAAGCAATGATAAGATTGCGGGTTGTTAGATAATTTCGTGGCATGGAATAATTCCTTAACGCATAATGTTGTTAGTGCATAATCAAAGTATAAATCTATCAATATGCTAAATAGCATAAAGAAAGCTCATAAAAGCCTGTATGACTTACATGAGCTACTTACTGACTAATGCAATTCGATGAATATTCCAATTATTCCATATAATTAAGCATCAAACACTTAAGGTTCATGAACATACGTAAAAATAGAATAAACTATGTTGAAGACACT